>DATIDZ010000109.1:0-10245 GCA_035456045.1 Caldimonas sp. | reverse complement strand
TGTACGCGGTCATCGCCGGCAGGATGTTGCCGCCGGTGCCGACCTCGATGTTGTAGCGCTTCTTCAGGTCGAGCGCGGCGAGCGCGCCGTACGGCGGGCTCGCGCCGGCCCAGATCACCTCGATGACCTTGCGGCCGGGCTTGTCCTTGAGCGCGTCGACGATGCGCTGGATGCCGGCGGTGAAGTCGGTGGTCGACTGAGGCAGGTATTCCTCGTGGACGATCTTCGACTTCTTGAGCGCGTCCTTGAACGCCTTGACGCCGTCGCGGCCGAACGCGTAGTCCTGCGCCAGCGTCGCGACCGACGTCCCCTCGGCGTCGATCGTCGTCGCGTTCGAGATCGCGTCCTGCGAGCTGTTGCGGCCGGTGCGGAAGATGTAGCGGTTCCACTTCTCGCCGGTGATGGCGTCGGCGACCGCGGGCTCGACGAGCAGGATCTTCTTGTACTCCTCGGCGACCGGCAGCAACGCCAGCGCGACACCCGACGACGACGGGCCGACCGCGATGTCGGCCTTGTCGTCGCCGTAGGCGGTGGCGAGCAGGCTCTTGCCGACGTCGGGCTTGCCCTGGTCGTCCTTCTCGATGACGACGATCTTCTTGCCGGCGACGGTCATCGTCCCGCCGGTGGCGTAGTCGAGGCCCATCATGAAGCCGGTCTGCGTCTGCTTGCCGTACGCCTCGAGCGGGCCGGTCTTGCTGTAGACGTGGGCGATGCGAATCTCGCCCTTGTTCTGCGCCATCGCCAGCGGTGACGCGAGCGCGGCGAGCGCGGCGAGGGCGAGCAGCGAACGGCGGCCGCCGCTGAGCACGAGGTCGGTGAGGATGGCCATGGCGGAAGCTCCCTGACGTAATTCTTGCGGCCCGCGGCGGCGAGCGATCGGCGCAAAGTTTAGGGGATCGGATGGCGTTCGACGGGCTGAACGACCGCGAGGTCGTGCCCCCGGTAGCGAGCCGCAACGCTGCACGTGCATGTTCACGTGTACGAGATCTTCGAGCGTGCGAAGCCTGCGGAGGTGCCGTTCGAGCAACTACGCAGCTTCGTCGCGTCGGGGACTCGGTGGAAGCGTCGGCGTCACAGTCGCGCGAGCGCCTTCCGGGCGATCGCCTTGACGGCTTCCATCGATTGAGCGCCCTTGGGCATCGTCACACGAAGGATCAAGCCGCCCTTCTTCGCATAAAGATCCGCCCAGTCCTGGAAGTCCGGGTTGATGAAAGCGTCGGCTCCGAATTCGGGCACGGCCACGGGATTCTTTCCGCCGTTGCGCTTCTTCCAGCCGGCAAGGTCGCCGTCGTGCAACGTGATCTCGACGAAGCTCGGCCCTTTGGCCGGCGAGTAGGAGCAGCTGATCTCGCCGGACTTCGGGTCGGTGCTCGTCGGGGCGCCGCTCAAGGGTCCCATCATCTGCTGCATCTCGGCCACGGTGACCAGTTTGCAAGGATCCGGCGGTGCAGGCGCGGCATACGCAGCCCCGAGCACGATCAATGGGGCGGTGGCGAGGAGCACAGCCAGGCGACGACACAGCGCCGGCGACGACCCTTGATCCGAAAACTTCATGGCTGACGTCCTTCGAAGAGGCGCCAGGCGGCGCTAAGTGTTTCGTGAGCAAGCGCTGATTGTGAGCCGCGCTACTCGCCGGCCTTCGATCGGTCGTGCGGCGTCGGCTGCGCCGGAGCCCGTGCGGCGGCCTGAGCGCACGCCGACACGTCCTTGTTCGCGCCGCCCACCACCGACGGCACCAGGAACGAGAGACCGCCGGTGGCGACGCCCACGCCGACCTTGGTTGCGCCGCGCACCGCACCCTTCGCGCCGACGCCCATCTGCGGGTTCTGCAACGGGCCGCTGATCTCCATGAAATCGGTGGCGAGGTTGGCCGGGTTCAGGCCGAGCCCCTTCTTGACGCTCGGTCGGAGCTCCAGCCTCAAGGTCTGATCGACCAGGTCGATCGTTCCGCTCGCCACGACCGCCACTTCGCGCGTCTCTGCCGCGATCGAGCGATCGACCGTCGCGATGCCGCGGCGCAGCGGCAGGTGCACGACCACGCATTGCACCGCGAGCGCCCGATCCGCGGACCCCTTCGGAATCAGCAGCCCGAGCATCGACATGAGGATGTTGCGATCGAGTGCCGAGCCCGCGCTGCCGGCCAGCGTGGCGTCGGACGCCGCCATCAGGACGTTGCCGCTCGCGGAGGCGACGAGCTGCCGCGGCGTCGTGCCGGCCAGCACGAGGTTCGCGAAGAGGTTGACGCGCCCGCCGCGGAAGTGCCCGCCCCCGCCCAGGGCGACGTCGAGCGCCTCGACCGAGAGGGACTTCGCATCAAGGAACAGATCGACGCGCGGCGGCGCGCCGGCGGCGAGCACGACGGTCGACCGGCTGCGGACGCGCCCACCGGCGACCGCGAACTCGACGTTGTCGAGCGCCAGCCGGTCCGGGGTCGACGTGAGTCGGCCGCGCACCGAGGAGAGCGGCGGCACGTGGGGCAGTCGCAGGCTCTCGGTCCTGAAGTCGATGTCGAGATCGACGCCCGGGACAGTGGCGAACGGCAGCGGCGTGTCGGCGAATCGCGGCCCGCGCGCGTGTCCGGCCGCGCTCTCCGGCACGCCGGAGGCGCTCGTCGACGCCGGCGCGAGCTTCGTCACGTCGATCGACGCCGATGTCAGCGTGGCGTCGATCCGCGGTCGCGGTGGTGCGGTGTTCAACGTCAATCGGCCGTCGACCGTCTGGCCGGCGATCGACACGTGCAGCGGATCCGCACGCAGCGCCCGGCCCGCGTACTGCACGCGCGCGCTCAGCGAGGCCGGCATGGGCAGGCGCGCCGCGTCGTCACCGAGCGCCGCCAGCACCGCCGCAGTCGCGAAGTCGCTCGACACGTCGGCGACGACCCGACCGGTGCGCTCGCCCGTGCCCAGAGCGCCCTTGGCCGAGACCTTTGCGCCGTCGCCGCTCAGTCGCACGTCGAACGGCCAGTCCTCCTGGCCCGCGAACAGGATGGCGCCGGGCCCGACCTGGCCGTCGACCTTCCAGCGCTGCTTGCCGACGACAAGGGCCACGTCGACCTCGTTCCCGCTGTCGTTGCTGCGCAGGTCGAGGGTCTCGATGGTCAGCGTCTGCGCGGGCGACTCGCTGCCCTCGCGGTACGCGACCCGCACGTCGGAGGCGACGACCCGCTTCAGCGCCACGTCCGTCGTTCGTGCATCGCGGGGCGCGGCCTTCGTGGCGGCGTCGGCCGATGCGGTGCGAGTGAATTCCCAGTTGTGCCGACCGGCCCCGTCGGACTCGAGCAGCGCATCGACGCCCTCGACCTCGACGCGAAGGATGTCGAGCTCGCCCTCGAGCAGCGCTCGGGGCGACACGCGGATGGCGGCGCGTCGAACCGTCACCATCTCGGCGCGCGAGCCCCACGCCGCGTTGCCCAGCGCGATCTCGCGGGCCTCGATGGCAATGGTGGGCAGCACCCGGATCGACAACCCGCCGTCGATCCGGAACTCGCGTCCGGTCGCCGCCTTCACCTTCTTGGCCAGCAGCAGCGCGAGGCGCTCGGGCGGAAAGGCGATGACGATGGCGGCGTAGATCACGCCCAGCAAGAGAACGATGCCGGCCAGCGCGATCGCGACGATGCGCCACCAGCGACGCCGCGTGGGCGCGGCGTCGGTGCGATGGTCGGAGAACAGTCGACGAGTCACGCCCGCGAGGCCCTGAAGCGATGGCGACGAAGAATAGGCTGAATGCCCATCTCCGGCGGGCCTTTCGTCGACGTCGCTGCGTCGACGCGGCCGGACCGCGCCGGTCCGTCCTCAGACGCGAAGAAGTCGCTGCATCGAAGGGCCCAGGGGCGAGTCGGGAAACAGCACGCGCGCCGTGCGATCGGGCTCGAGCGAGAACGTCTCCGCGCACGCCGACGCGAGCAGGCGATCGAGCGCCATCGTCGGCTTGAGATCGCGGCCCTCGTGCAGGCTCGCCGGCGCGAGGCCCGGCCAGTCGGCGACGACGCGGCCGCCTTGCACGGCGCCGCCGATCAGCATGGCGACGGCGCCGGTTCCATGGTCGGTGCCCCCCGTGCCGTTGGCGGCGACCGTTCGGCCGAACTCGGTGGCCACCACGACGACCGTGTTCGACCACGCGACGCCCATGCCGTCTCGAAGCGCGCCGATCAGGTTGTCGAGACCCTTGAGCTGGCCGGCCAGGCGCGCGTTCTGGCCGCTGTGCGTGTCCCAGCCGGTGGTCTCGATCATGGCGACGCGCGGCCCGTCGGCGCGCGCGAGGAAGCCTGCGGCGATGCGGCCGAGCGCAGCAGGGTCTTGCCGACGCTCGCCGCTGTTGGTCTCTCCCGCCATGCCGCGCGCATCGAGCGCCGAGGACCAGAGCGCATGCAGCATCGGATCCTTCGCATACAGCTGCTCGACGCGCAGCATCAGCTCCTCGCGGGCCTGCGGCAGCGCCGACGGGGCGTAGGTCGTGACCTCGACCGGCCCGCGCAGCGCCAACGGCACGGCAGGCGAGAAGGCGATGGCGTCCTTGCCGCGTCGCGGCAGCATCCCGACGAGCCGGTTCATCCAGCCGTCCTTGACCTGATACGCGGCGCTGCCGCCGGTCTCGAGCACGTTCTGGGCATCGAAGTGCGACCGGTCGCGATACGGCGAGGCGATCGCGTGGAAGAAGCCCGCCTCGCCCGCCGAATACAGCTCGTGCAGCTTCGCCAGCGACGGATGCAGCGCAAACGTCCCGTCGAGCTTCAAGGCGCTCGCCGGGTCGACGGCCAGCGCGCCGCGCAGGCGCGCATACGCCGGCTCGGCATACGGGATGACGGTGTTCAAGCCATCGGCAGCGCCCCGCTGGATGACGAAGACGAAGCGACGCTCGCCGGCCGCCTGTGCGAACAGCACCGGAGAGCCCGTGAGCAGCGCCGCGGCGCCGAGGAAGCTGCGTCGGTCCAGGGTCACGGTCATCTCCTCAGGAACTCGGGGCTCACGAGCAGCAGCGCGAGCGCGGTGCTCGCGCTGTCGGCGCGCGCGATCGCGCTCGCCGTGTCGTCACCCAGGGCACCGGGCAGCACGCGCGGCGCGAGCGAACGCGCGTCGACGACGGTGCCCGCCTGCATCGCGATCCGCTGCGCGACCTCGACGCGGCGCAGCAGCGCATCGGGCGCCGCCCAGGTGGCGGCGAGGTCGTCGTAGCCGGCCGGCGAGCCGGGCCGCCAGACCGGCTGGCCGAGCTGGTTCATCAGGGTCGCGGCCTGGACCGGTGGCATCTCCTGTCTCCCCAGCGCGCGAAAGCTCGACACGGCCCAGTCCCACGGCGACTTGAACTTCACGTTTGCCGGCCGCCAGGCCTCGCTCGACGCCAGCAACTCCCGGTACACGCTCGGCAGGTCGCCGCCGGTGCGCTCGAACGTGCTCGCCAGCCGCTGCACCAGCTCGCCCGGCGGCTCGTCGGCGACGAAGTGGCGGGCGAGCTTGAGCGCCACGTGGCGCGCCGTCGCCGGAGACGCGACGAGGTCGTGGAGGATCGCCCGCGCCTGCTGCTCGCCGCCCTCGGCGTAGCTGCGGCCGAGCACGGTTCGCGTGCCGGGCTCGTGCAGCGCGGGCACGAAGCGGAACGCGCTGGCGGCGGGTTGGAAGGCGTCGTCGCCCGGGAGCGTCCAGCCGGTCAGCGCGCGTGCGAACTCGGTGACATCGGACTGCGTGTAGCCGCTGCGAACGCCGAGCGTGTGCAGCTCGAGGATCTCGCGCGCCAGGTTCTCGTTGAGGCCGCGCTGGCGCTGCTGCCGCTCCGCCGAACGCATGCCGGCGAGGCTGCTCGGGCCGATCGACTGCGCCTGGTCGAGGTAGAGCAGCATCGCCGGATGGCGAACGACGGCGAGCAGGAGGTCTTCGAAGCGGCCGAGGACGTTCGGGCGGATCGCGTCGGCCTCGAAGCCGCCGGCCAGCCCCACCACCAGCAGCTTGTCGACCGACACCGCGAAGTGGTTGGACCAGAAGTGCACCAGTCGCTCGACGAACGGGGTCGGGGACTGGAGCGCGCTGGCGGTGCGGGCGCCGACCCCCGCGATATACGCCTCCCGCGCCTGCCGAAGGTAGGCTTCGCGGATGCCGCTCCTCTGTCCGTCGGGCGCCTGCCGGACGGCCCGCTGCTGCGCCTGCCAGGTCTCGACCAGCGCGGCGGTTCGCGGCAGCGGCTGCCACGGCGCGGGCATCGGCTCGTAGGCGTCGAGCTGCGACAGCAGCCAGCGCCGCGGCTCGCGCGGTTCCGCGTCGTCAGGCCGGGCGCCGAGGCCGAAGCGGTTCAGGGCGATCGCAGAGGCGCTCATGCCCGGAGATTGTCGGCGTCGTTCCGCGACCGGGGATGTCCGCTTTGTGGCGGAGCGTAAAGACCGGCGCCTACAGTTTCATCTCCAGCCGCAGCTGCACGTTGACGAACGTCGGCGCCCGGGTCTGCGACGACTCGCGCACCGGGATCCCCTGGAGGTCGGGGCCTTCGACGCTGCTGCCCGTGAGGTAGTCGCGCGGGTCGAGGTTGCTGAACGACAGGCGCAGCGCGAGCGCGGGGTTGAAGGTCCACAGGCCGTAGGCGTCGACGATCAGCTTCTTGCCGGTCGAGGCCGCCTGCACGTCGGTGATGCGCGTCGTGTAGCCCGGCGTCCAGTTGACGTTGCCGCCGACCGTCAGCGGCACGCCGGCGAAGCGGTAGTCGGCACCGACGTTTGCGGTGTGGTCGGGCTGCTGGTCGAGGCGGTTGTCGGGGCCCGGCACGCCCTTGACCCGGGAGCGGAAGACGCTCGCGTTGGCGCGCAGGTCGATCCGCGGCGCGCCGTCGATCACGTCGCTCGCCCGCACCTTCGCCTCGAGCTCGACGCCTTGGGTGGTCGCGTCGCCGACGTTCTGCACGCGCGACACGTAGCGCGGCACGCTCGCGTACGAGACGGTCTCGAGCGTCGTCACGCTGCGCATGTAGTTGCTGATGTTGCGGCGGAAGATGTTCGCGCTCAGCAGGCCGCTGCCCGCGAGGTAGCGTTCGACCGCGATGTCGATGCCCGTCGCCAGCTCCGGGAGCAGGTTCGGGTTGCCGGCGCGGTCGGCCTGCGTCGGCGTGTTCGGCCCGGGCACCGGGTAGCGCGTGTTGATGCTCGGCCGCGCGATCAGGTTCGAAAGCGTCGGCGAGCGGTAGCTCCGCGTCAGGCTGATGCGCACCTGGTCGCGCCCCTTGGGATCGGGCTTCCACACCGCGTGCAGCAGCGGCGTCCAGACGCTGCTCTGGTTGATCGCGTCGGGCTGGCCTTCCTCGACCGAGCCCTGCGTTCGGATGCCCTCCCAGCGCAGGCCGGCGTGCGCGCTCCAGTGCTCGGTGAGGCTCCAGTCGTCCTGCGCGTAGCCGGCCAGGCGCATCGTCGAGGCGCTGATGTTGTCGGAGAAGTCGGTCAGGATCGGCTGCCCGTTCTGCAGGCTCGTGCGCGTGTCGGCGCGGCGGTTCGATTCGAGCTCGATGCCGGAGACGAGGCTGTGCGCCTCGACCACCTGCGCCACGAGCTTGCCGCTCGCGGTGATCGTCGTGTCGTGCGAGCGGCTGGTCTCCTCGAGCGTGCGCGATTCGCTGCCGTTGGTGAACTCGGTCCGAAAGCTGTTCACGAGCGCGAGCGCGCGGCCGACGCCGGCCCGCCCTTCGAAGCGTGCGTCGGGACCGAAGCGATGCGTCCATTCGCTGTTCAGGCGCGCCAGCGACGTGCCGGTCGTCGCCGTCGTCGCGGCGGTATCGTAGGGCGGCGCCACGGCGCCGGTCGGCTGCGTCAGCGTGCCGTCGCGTCGCGAGTGGAAGCGGTTCGTGAACAGGATCGGCGTCAGCAGCACCGAGTCGGCGCCGCCCTCGGGCCGCCACTGGATGCGCGCGGTGGCGTTCACGCCTCCGCCGCTCACGCGCAGGCGCCCCTCGTCGACCTGCTCGAGCGTGACCGTGCCGTCGTCGAGGCGGCGGTCGACGGTCGTCGTCGTGCTGCTGTTGTCGCGGTCGATGTAGAAGGCGCTGATCGAGTAGTTGACGATGAAGTCGCCCGCGGTCAGGTTGCGCGTCCACGAGGCCGACGGCTGCAGCTTGTCGTTCTCGTAGGCCGCAGTGAGGCGCACGTCGTTGACGCGGCGCGTGTAGCCGCCGCGCGTGATGATGTTGATCGTGCCGGCGATCGCCCGCGCGCCTGTTTCCGCGGTCGGCGCGCGCAGGATCTCGATGCGCTCGATCTGGTCGGGCGTCAGCGAATCGAGCGAGAAGCCGGGCGGCACGCGCTCGCCGTCGAGCAGGATCTGGGTGTACCCGTTGCCGAGGCCGCGCAGGCGGATCGCGCCGCCGCGGCCCGGCCGGCCCTGGATCGTCACGCCGGGCAGGCGCTTGAGCACGTCGCCGAGGGTCGAGTCGCCGAAGCGATCGATCTCTTCGCGGCCGACGATGATCTTCGAGGTCGTCGAGTTGCGCCGCTCCTGGACGTCGTCCGGGCGTCCCCCGGTGATCTGCACCGGCGCGAGGCGCTGCGTTTCCGGTGCCGGTCGGTTCGCCGGCGCCGGCATCGCTGCGGGCGCCGGTGCCGGTGCCGGTGCCGGTGCCGGTGCCGGTGCCGGTGCGGGTGCGGGTGCGGGTGCGGGCGCCGTGCCAGGAGCGGGGTCGGCGACCTGCGCGGACGCAGCGCCGCTCGCCACCCCCCAGCACCATGCGACGAGCAGGACCGCGCCGCGCGCGCCGAGGGGCGAGCGCGAGCGTGCGGGGTCCGGCATGCGGCCAGTCTATCGACCGGCATGCGGCGTGCGCAGTCGGGCACACCCGCGACGCGGGCGCGCCGGCGCGTCGACGGAGGTCTCAGCGCCCGACGGCGCGCTCGAGCTCGGCCTTGGTCATGCGTGAACGCCCCTTGACGTTCGCCTTGGCCGCCTCGGCGTACAGCTGCGCGTAGGTGCGGCCGCCCTCGCCGCGGTGCGAGCGCAGGCCGCCGCGCCGCTCGGGCGACATGTCCTCGAGCGAGGTGCGGCTCGCGGTCTTGCTTTCGCCGTGCTGGGCGCGGTCCTTGTTGACCGTGCGCGCGGCGATCTCCTCGGCCGTCTTCTCGCCCTTGCCACGCTCGAGAAGGCTGTCCCTGATGTGCTCGTATTGGCGCTCGCGCTTGGGACTCCATCGTGCCTGCGGCATCGCGTTCTCCCGAAGGGGGTAGAGCAGGATTCCGGCAATCCGGATGCCGACGCGCGGCGCTCGGCCCGATTGACGTGCCGCGCCGGCGCGCAAGAATCGGCGGCCCGGCGACCCGTCGCGCCTGCCTCCTTCCGGAACCCATGACCACCGCCGCCGACCGCAACGCCAATCTCTTCGTCGCCCTTCGCGACGCCTTTCCGGCCGACCTGCAGGGCGTCGCGATCGAGACGATCGAGAGCGGCCTCGTCTACACCTGGCGCGACCTCGACCGGGCGACGGCGATGCTCGCCAACCTGCTCGACTCGCTCGACCTGCCGCCCGCGAGCCGGATCGCGGTGCAGGTCGAGAAGTCGGTCGAGTCGCTGCTCTTCTACCTCGCGGTGCTGCGCGCCGGCCATGTGTACCTGCCGCTCAACACCGCCTACAAGAGCGACGAGATCGGCTACTTCATCGGCGATGCGGAGCCGGCCGTCTTCGTGTGCGCGCCGAAGGATTTCGCTTGGGCGTCCAAGCTGGCCTTCGCGGCCGGAACGACGTTCGTCTTCACCCTCGGCGACGACCGCAGCGGCAGCCTGCTCGAGCGCGCGACCCACTTCGGCGACAGCCACACGCCGGCACCTCGCGCGAGCGACGACCTCGCCGCGATCCTCTACACGAGCGGGACCACCGGGCGCAGCAAGGGCGCGATGCTGACGCACGGCAATCTGCTCTCGAACGCCGTCACGCTGAAGAGTTACTGGGGCTGGCGAACGCCGGCCGAGGGCGGCGACGTGCTCATCCACGCGCTGCCGATCTTCCACGTGCATGGCCTCTTCGTCGCCTCGCACGGCGCGCTCCTCGCCGGCGCGAAGATGCTCTGGCTCGGCCGCTTCGATGCGCGCCGGGTGGTCGAGCTGCTGCCGCGCGCGACCGTCTTCATGGGCGTGCCGACGCTCTACGTGCGCCTGCTCGGCGAGCCGACGCTGTCGCGCGAGGCGTGCCGCCACATGCGCCTCTTCATCAGCGGCTCGGCACCGCTCCTGCTCGACACGTTCGAGGCGTTTCGGGAGCGCACCGGCCACACCATCCTCGAGCGCTACGGCATGA
>DATIDZ010000108.1:0-4760 GCA_035456045.1 Caldimonas sp. | reverse complement strand
GTCGCTTCGCTGGCGGCGGCGGCAGGCGCCGGCGCGGGCAGCGGCGTCGCATCCTGCGAGGGAGCCGTCTGCACCGGCGGCGCGGCGGCAGCCGCCTTCGGCGCGGCGGAAGGGCCGGCGACGCCGGGCTCAGCCGCGGGCGCAGCGACAAGGCCGCGCCAGCCGACCTTGTCGAGCCACGCGGGCGGCAGGAAGTACACGATCGCCGCGGCCACGAGGATGAGCGTCGTCACCCAGAACACCCAGCCGAAAGCGAAGCTGACACCGTCCCGCTGGACGAGGACGCCCGGCCGTTCGCGAAACGGCGCGTTGAGCCCCTCGCCGACCTGCTCGAGCCGGTAGCCGCCGGCCGGCGGCAGGAGGCGCAGCACGGCGTCGGAATCGATCTTCAGCGCGCGGCACACGGTCAGCGCCAGCGCCCGCGCGAAGGTCGCGTCGGGCAGCGCATCGAAGCGGTCCGACTCCAGGAGCTCGAGCTTCTTCTGCGTCACCTTGATCGACGCGGCGAGCGCAGCGATGTGCAGGCCCTGGCGCTCGCGCGCCTCGCGCAGCAGGCGACCCGCGGTGGGCGCGGCCACCGGGCCGACCGCCGCGCCCGCGGCCTCATTCATCGAACGCGCTCCGTGCGTAGGCCGAGGCCTCGCGCGATTCGGGAAAGCGATTGCGCAACTGGGTGCCGAAGTCGACGGCGCCCTGGCGATTGCCGAGCTTGTTCTCGATCCGCGCGGCAAGCCACAGCGTCTGCGCGTTGGCGACGTCGGGTTGCGCATTGACACGGCGCACGTAGAAGCGGGCCCGCTCGAAGTCGCCGCGGCGATAGAGCACCTCGGACAGGTTGGTCGCCGCGAACGGGCTCGACGGATCGAGCTCGTAGGCGCGGACCAGCGCGGCCTCGGCCTCGGCCAGCTGGCCGGCGTGCGCGTAGCACACGCCCTGAGCGAGCAGCGTGCGGGCGGCACCGCGGTACTGCGGCGTCGCCAAGGCCTGGTTGAACATCGCGTTCGCTTCGCCGTAGCGCTGCTGCTGGCAGAGGTACCAGCCGTAGTTGTGCATCGCGTCGGCGTCGCGCGGGTTCAGCTGCAGCGCGCGCCTGAAGCTCTCTTCCGCCAGGGTCCTGTCGCCGAGGTTCGAATAGATCAGGCCGCGCAGGTTGAACGCCTCGCCGTAGAGCGGATCGGCGGCGATCGCGAGCTTGACCTGGTCGAGCGCGGTCGTCATCTGGCCGCGGCTGAAGTAGGCGGAGGCGAGCTCCATCCGCGCGCGCGCCCGACGCTGCGCCTCGGGTTCGTCGGATGCGGTGACGCGATCGCGCGTTTCGGTGGCCGACGGTGCGGGTGCCGGCGTGGGCGCGGGCGTCGCGCACGCACCGAGCAGCGCGCCGAACGCCACCGCGAGCAGGGCGACCCGCGCCCGACGAGCGCTCGTCATGGCCGTCGCCCCGCCGCCGCGCCTGCGGCGATGCGGCGTGACGCCGGCGGCGCGACGCGCACCGGCACGGCGCGCTCGCGCCGCTCGGCGACGCGCGTCCTGTCCTGCACCTCGCCGGCGAGCTGGCCGCAGGCCGCGGCGATGTCGTCGCCGCGCGTCTTGCGGATCGTCGTGACGATGCCGCCTTCCTGAAGCACCGCCGCGAAGGCCGCGACGCGCGCCGGCGCCGACCGCTTCAAGCCCGAGGCCGCGAAGGTGTTGAAGGGGATCAGGTTGACCTTGCACGCCAGGCCGGGCCTCTCGGCGCTGCCGTCGCCGCGCAGCAGCGCGAGCAGGGCCTCGGCTTGCGCAGTCGAGTCGTTGACGTCGTCGAGCATGCAATATTCGATCGTGATGAAGTCGCGCGGCGCGCGCTCGAGGTAGCGCCGCGCCGAGGCGAGCAGCTCGGCGATCGGGTATTTGCGGTTGAGCGGCACGAGCTCGTCGCGCAGCGCGTCGTCGGGCGCGTGGAGCGACACCGCGAGCGCGACCGGGCAGTCGTCGCGCAGGCGATCGATCATCGGCACGACGCCCGAGGTCGAGACGGTGACGCGACGGCGCGAGAGGCCGTAGCCGTGATCGTCGAGCATCGTTCGCAGCGCGGGGACGAGATTGGCGTAGTTCTGCAGCGGCTCGCCCATGCCCATCATCACGACGTTGGTGATGGCGCGTTCGCCGTCGCCGAGGCCGAGGCGGCGACGCAGCGCGAACTCCGCGTGCCAGAGCTGCGCGACGATCTCGGCGGTCGTGAGGTTGCGGCTGAAGCCCTGGTGGCCGGTCGCGCAGAAGCGGCAGTTGACCGCGCAGCCCGCCTGCGACGAGATGCAGAGCGTGCCCCGCCCGGTCTCCGGAATGAAGACGGTCTCGACGGCGTCGCCCGCGCCGACGTCGAAGAGCCACTTGATCGTGCCGTCCTCGGCGACCTGCTCGCTGGCGATCGGCAGCGCCACGACCTCGGCCGACGCTGCCAGCTTGTCGCGAAACGACTTGGCGAGGTTCGACATGGCCGAGAAGTCGCGCTCGCCGCGCTGGTGGATCCAGCGAAAGAGCTGGGTCGCGCGGAACGCCTGCTCGCCCTGCTGCTCGCACCAGTCGCCGAGCGCGCTGCGGTCGAACTGCAGCAGGTTGACCATGCGGCGCGCTCGCTGGCTCAGCGACTGTGCAGGTTCATGCCTGCGAAGAAGAACGCGATCTCGACCGCCGCGGTCTCCGCGGCGTCGGAGCCGTGCACGGCGTTGGCGTCGATGCTCGCCGCGAAGTCGGCGCGGATCGTGCCGCGATCGGCCTTCTTCGGGTCGGTGGCGCCCATCAGCTCGCGGTTCTTAGCGATCGCTCCCTCGCCCTCGAGGACCTGGATCATCACGGGACCGGAGATCATGAAGGAGACCAGGTCGCCGAAGAAGGGCCGGGCGCGGTGAACGGCGTAGAAGGCCTCGGCCTCGGCGCGCGAGAGATGCGCCATCCTCGCCGCGATGATCTTCAGCCCGGCGCCTTCGAAGCGCGCGTAGATCTGGCCGATCACGTTCTTCGCGACCGCGTCGGGCTTGATGATCGAGAGGGTGCGTTCCAGCGCCATGGGGTGTTTCTCCGGGATCCTGGGCAAAGCCTTCGATTGTAGAGGGCGGGGACCCGCGAGCGGACCGTCAGCGGCCGCGTCGGCCACCGCCGCCGCCGCCACCACCGTATCCGCCACCGCCACCGCCGTAGCCGCCGCCTCCGCCGCCGCCATACCCGCCGCCACCGCGACCGCGGTTCTTGCGATGGAACGCATCGGCGCCGATGTAGCCGACCGAGGTCTGCAGCGGATCGGGCTGCTTGGGATCGCCCTTGGGCCCGCTCGGCGCGCGCGGTGCGCTGCCGCCGGCGCCGAAGCCGCTGTTGGGACCGATGCGCCGACCCTGCACGAAGCGATGGTCGAAGGTCTGCTGAAGCGGGTTGGGAATCCGGCTCGGGTCGAAGTCGTCGTCCTCGTCGCGGTCGTCGCCGCTCTGAGGCGTGCGCTCCTGCGCCGGCGGCGGCGAGTCGAACCGCGCCTCGTCGGGACGCCGGGCCTGTGGCCGCTGCCGATCGTTCGGGCCGCGATCGTTCGGTCCGCGATCGTTCTGCGGCCGGCCGTTTCGCGGGCCGCGATCGTCGCGCCGCTTGACGTTGCCGCCGTCGCCGCGGTCCTCGCTTCGCTCGGGCGCGCTGTTGTTGCCGCTCGCCAGACGCCGGATCGCGCGCACGTCGTTCTCGTCGAGATCGACCCAGACGCCGCGCTTCAGGCCGTGCGGCAGAACGACGGTGCCATAGCGGATGCGGATCAGCCGACTCACCGTCAGGCCGACCGCATCGAACAGCTTGCGGACCTCGCGATTGCGGCCTTCGGTGATGACGACGCGGTACCACTCGTTGAGGCCTTCTCCGCCGCCGTTCACGATCGACTTGAACGCCGCCCGCTGGCCCTCGATCTCAACGCCTTCGAGCAGCTTCGCGCGCGCTTCGTCGTCGAGGTGGCCCATCACCCGCACCGCGTACTCGCGCTCGACGCCGAAGCGCGGATGCATCAGCTGGTTGGCGAGGCCGCCCGAGGTCGTGAAGAGGAGCAGCCCCTCGGTGTTGATGTCGAGCCGCCCGACCGACTGCCACTTCCCTTGCTGCAGGCGCGGCAGGCGGCGGAACACGGTCGGCCGGTGCTGGGGATCGTCATGGGTGACGATCTCGCCGGCCGGCTTGTGGTACGCGATGATCCGCGCCGGCGGCGGCACGATGCGCAGGCGCACCGGCTTGCCGTTGACCTCGACGCGGTCGCCGAACGAAATGCGCTGGCCGGTGTGCGCCGGCTCGCCGTTGACCGTGATCCTGCCTTCCTGAATCGCCTCTTCCATGTCGCGCCGCGAGCCGACGCCGGCCTGCGCCAGCACCTTGTGCAGCTTGGGCGCGTCGGGCTCGGGCGCGAGGATCCGCTTGCTTGCGGCTTCTTCGGTCTCGGGCTCTTCGGCCACCTCGCTGTCGAACTCGCCCGAGACGACGTGCGCGAAGACCTCGGTCGCCTCGACCGGAACGACCGGCTGAAGGTGGCGCGGCAGCGGACCTTCGAAGTTCTCGGGCAGCCGCCGGGGGAAACCGCGATCGTCGCCCTCGCCGCGATCACCCCGATCGCCGCGGCGGCGGTCGCGCCGGCTGCGCCGCCGACTGCGCTCGCCCGACGGCGCCGTGGCGTCCGCGCCGCCGCCATCGTCACCGCCGTTGCCGGACCCGTCGGACCCGTCGGCCGTCGATTCCCCGGACCCTGAAGCCGGAGCCGGCGAGAC
>DATIDZ010000107.1:0-5337 GCA_035456045.1 Caldimonas sp. | reverse complement strand
GATGGCGCGCGCCGTCCGGTCGCATGGGTCGCGCGCCGACGTCGCCTGGGCCGAGACCGGCACCCTGCCCTACCTGGCGAGAAAGCTCGACGTGCGCGAGGTGCGTGTGACGATCCGCGCCGTGCGCCTGCCGACCGGCGTCTATCCGGCGCGGCGACGCGATGACGCGCTTGCCGTCATCGCACGCGCTTATCCGGCGGTGCACGCCTGCGGCGACGCGCTCTCGGGCGCGCTGATGAACGCCGGGCCGGTGATCCATCCGCCGCTGATCGTCATGAACGCCGCGCCGCTCCAGCACTTCGAGCGCTGGGACATCCATGCCGAGGGCACGCAGCCGGCGGTGCGTGCCGTGACCGACGCGCTCGACCGCGAGCGCATCGCCGTGCGCGAGGCGCTCGGCTACGGCGCGCCGCACTACCCGCTCGCCGACCACTACACGAGCGACCGCTGGATGTACGGCGACGCGCACCGCAAGCTCGTGAGCTCGGGCGACTGGCGCGAGCACATCGACCTCTACACGCACCGCTACGTCAGCGAGGACACCGAGCTCGGGCTTGCGTTCCTCGCCTCGGTCGCGCGCTGGTGCGGCGTCGACGCGCCGATCGCGCACGGCCTGCTCGCCGTGACCGGCGGCTTTCTCGGCCGGGACCTGCGCCTCGGCCCGCGCACGCGCGAGGCGCTCGGCCTCGCCACGCTCGACCGCGCGCGGCTGCAGCGCCTGCTGCACGAGGGCGAGTAACCGCATGGCGCGCCACGTCGCGTACGGCGCCGGCCGCATGGGCCGCGGCATCGCCATCGCCTTTGCCTACGCGGGGCACCCGATCGCGCTGGTCGACTCGCGCCGGCGCGACGCCGCCGCCGGCGCGCGGCTGCGCGACGAAGCGTTCGCCGAGATCCGGCAGAGCCTCGAGAGCCTCGCCGGGCTCGGCGCGATGGACGCCGGCGCGATCGACGCGATCGCCGGCCGGGTGCAGTGGGTCGGCGGCGACGATGCCGCCGCGGCGCTCGCCGGCGCCGAGATGGTCTACGAAGGCGTCCCCGAGACCCTCGACGCCAAGCGCGACGCGCTCGCCGAGATCGCCCGCCACTGCGGCGCCGAGGCGGTGATCACGTCGACGACGAGCAGCATCCTCGTCACCCAGCTCGCGCCGCTGGTCGCGCGGCCCGAGCGCTTCCTCAACCTGCACTGGCTGAACCCGGCGTACCTGATCCCGGTCGTCGAGCTGAGCACGCATCCCGCGACGAGCGCCGACACGATCGAGCGGACGCGCGCGGCGATGACCGGCATCGGCAAGCTGCCGGTGGTGTGCGGCGTCGCGCCCGGCTACATCGTCCCGCGCCTGCAGGCGCTGGTGATGAACGAGGCGGCGCGGATGGTCGAGGAAGGCGTCGCGACCGCCGAGGAGATCGACCGCGCGACGCGCTTCGGCCTGGGCCTGCGCTTCGCCGCGATCGGCGTCGTCGAGTTCATCGACTTCGGCGGCGCCGACATCCTCCACCACGCGAGCCGCGAGATGGCCGGATCGATCGACGCCGCGCGCTACGCCGCGCCGGCGGTGATCGGCCGCATGATGGAAGAAGGCCGGCTCGGCCTCAAGACCGGCTCGGGCTTCTACGACTACCGCGAGCGCGACGTCGGCGCGTATCGCCGCGACGTCCTCGCGCGAACGCTGGCGCAGGTGCGCGACGCCGGCCTCTGGCGCCCGCCGGCGGAGGAGACGCTGCCGTGACGCCGCGGGCGCTGCGGTGAGGTCGCCGCCGGTGCGCCGCGCGTATGCCGACGTCGCGCACGGCCAGACGCACTACGCCGAGTGCGGCGACGCGGCGAGCGGCACGACGCCGATCGTGCTCCTGCACCAGACGCCGCGCAGCTGGCGCGAGTACGCCGCCGTGCTGCCGATGCTCGGCGCGCGCCGGCGCACCGTCGCGATCGACACGGCGGGCTTCGGCGCGTCCGACGCGGTGGCGACGCCGAGCATCGAGGCCTGGGCCGAGGCGGCGCTGCAGCTGCTCGACGCGATCGGCGTGGCGCGCGCGCACGTCGTCGGCCACCACACCGGCGGCGTCATCGCGATCGAGCTCGCCGCGCACGCGCCGGCTCGCGTCGCGTCGCTCGTGCTCTCGTCGACGCCGTACACGGGCGAGGCGTTCCGCCGCGACCGCGCCGGGCGCGCGGCGATCGACGCGGTCGCGCCGAGCGACGACGGCAGCCACCTCGCCGCCCTGTGGCGCAAGCGCCAGCCGTTCTATCCGGCCGGCCGTCCCGACCTGCTCCAGGCGTTCGTCGCCGATGCGCTCCAGGTCGGCGGCGACATCGAGGCCGGTCACCGCGCGGTCGCGTCGTACCGCATGGAGGACCGCATCGGCGCCGTGCGCGCGCCGCTGCTCATCGTCCACGCGAGCGACGATCCGTTCGCCGCGCCCCACCTGGCCGAGTGGCGCCATCTGCGCCCGGCGGCGCCGGTCGCGACGATCGCGGGCGGCGTGCCGCTGCCCGACCAGTGCCCGCGCGAGTTCGCCGCGGCGGTGCTCGCCTTCGTCGAGCCGATGCCGTGAAGGCGATGCGCGTTCACGCCTGGGGCGAAGCGCCTCGGCTCGACGAGCTGCCCGAGCCGGTGCCGCAGCCGGGCCGCACCCTCGTGCGCATGGCAGCGACGACCGCCAGCCACCTCGACCGCTCGATCGCCGCCGGCGGCTTCCTGCGCCACCCGCCGCTGCCCTATGTCCCCGGCGTCGAGGCGGCAGGCGTCGTGCTGCAGAGCGAGCGCTTCGGGGTCGGCGCGCGCGTCTGGCTGCGAGGCGGCGGGCTCGGCACGAGCGAAGACGGCACCTGGCGCGAGACGATCAGCGCGCCCGACGCGACGATCGGCGCGCTGCCCGAGGCGATCCCGATGCCGCTCGGCGCGGCGTTCTTCTCGCCGTGCACGGCGGCCTGGGTGGCGCTGTTCGGTGTCGCCGCGATGCAGGCGGGCGAGCGCGTCCTGATCAGCGGCGCGAGCGGCGCCGTCGGCTCGATCGCGCTGCAGCTCGCGCGCGCGGCGGGCGCTCGCGTCACCGTCGCGGTCGATGCGGCGCGAGGCGGCGACGCGGGCGACGACGACGTCGAGCGCATCGGCGTCGACGACGGCGGCGCGACGCCCGCGTTCGATCTGCTCGTCGACCCGGTCGGCGGCGACGCGCTCGCTCGCCTCCTCGCGCGGCTCGCGCCGGGCGGCCGGGCCGTGCTCGTCGGCTATACCGCGGGTCGTCGCGTCGAGCTCGACCTCGCCGAGCTGATGCAGCGCGACGTCCGCCTGCTGCCGCTCAACATGCTGCGGCGCGAGTCCGAGGCGCGCGCGGTCGCGCCCGAGCTGCTCGCGCGACTCTCCGACGGCCGCCTGCAGCTGACGCTGCGCACGTTCGCGCTCGAGCAGGCGGGCGAGGCGATGGCCTGGATCGCGCAGCGCGGCCATCGCGGCCGCGCCGTCCTCGTTCCCGAGCGCTCCGCCTGAGGCGAGCGGGCGCTCCTGCGAAGTCCCCTCACCAGGCGTACCCCATCTTGAAGAGCACGGCGCGGTTGCCGTCCTTGCCCAGCGCGAACTCGAGGTTGGCAACGATGCCCTGCGCCGGCTTGAGGACGTACTGCGCGCCGGCGCCGACGCTCGGGAAGAGGTCTGACTTCGCGCAGCCGCTGCGGGCGCCGCCGTAGAGGCAGGCCACGCCGCCGAAGACGGTGGCAGTCCAGCGTTCGGCCAGGCGATGTCGCTCTTCGATCTCGATCGAGGACATCGACTTGCCGAGGTACTCGCCGATGGTGTAGCCGCGCAACAGCACCGGTGCGTTCGCACCCAGCGGCGCGTCCTGCGTCCACTGGTTGCTCTGGCGCACGGCGAGAACGTGGCCGTCTCCGTGGCTCCAGAACTGCCGGTAGTCGAGCCGGTAGACCGAGAAGTTGTCGCTGCCCTCGACTTTCGGTCGATAGGCGATGTTGTTGAAGTTGAGAAGCCACCCTTGCCTCGGCGAGTCGGTGCGATCGCGCGAGTCGTGCTGGCCGACCAGGCCGAAGCCGCTCGCCTCGAACCCTCTCAGGCCGAGAAAGGCGATCAGGTCGTCGTCCATCGCGGTCTGCCCGACGATCTGGTAGTTCGTCGCCAGCGCCTGCGCGCCGATGAACCAGTCGTCCTTCAGCCGGTACAGATAGCGCGCCGCGAAGGAGCGGATGTGGTCTTCCGACTTCAGGGGCACGCCGGTGCCGATGAAATCGTCGTAGTCGTTCTTGATCATTCCGCCGATCGCGATCGCGATCAGCCGATGCCGGTCGGCGTCGAACGAGGTCCGCGCGAACACGACGGCAGTCGCCGAGTCGGTCGAGGTGTACTGGGCCGAGATCCCGAAGATCGACACCTGCGACTCGGGATCGAACTTGCGCACGTACCCGGCGAGCGCTCCGAGCGAGGTGCCGAGCTTGGGGCTGTTCGAGAACGTCGGCAGCAGCAGCCAGGGCGAAGGCGCCGCCTTCGGCGCCTCCGGCGCGGGGTTCGGCGCTTCCTCCTGGGCGCATGCGGCGTTGGCGAAAAGGGCGCAGCTGGCGACAAGCGCGAGGGCCCACCGGTGGCCGCCTCGACCGTTCCTTTTCGCTGCCCGCATCTCGTTCGTTCTACTCCACGCGCACCACCAGCGCCGCGCCGGTGTCGCCGGCGGCGCAGCCGGTGAACACGCCGACGCCGCCTCCCCGCAGGCGCAGCGCCTCGACCAGCTCGACGATGCCGCGCATTCCGGTGGGCGCCTGCGGGTGGCCGTAGACGAGGCTGCAGCCGAAGGGGTTCATCCGCTCGAGCGCGAAGCGGGTCTGCTGCGCGAACCAGAGGTCGTTGATGGCGAACGGGTTGTGCGTGTTGACGATCGCGACGTCGGACCAGGCGAGGCCTGCGTCGCTCAACGCCTTCACCGCCGCCGTCGTCGCCGCCTTGGGCATGCGCGCCTTCTCTGCGCGCGCGAAGCCCGCCGCGAGCAGGCGGACGACGCCGCGCCCTTCGGCGAGCCCGCGCGCGCCGTCGTCGTCGAGCACGACGCAGCCGGCGGCGCCGTCGGCGGGATGCGTCTGGCTGCCGTAGGTGACGACGCCGCCCTCGACCGTCGGCGCGAGCGCCGCGAGGCCTTCGGCCGTCGTGGCGTGCACGCCCTCGTCGGCATCGACGACGAGGCGGCGCTTGCCCTCGCCGAGGAAGACCGGCTGCAGCGTGCGGCGCTGGAACGCGCGATCGTCGGCGAGCGCCGCCGCGTACTGCCGGTAGCGCAGGAGCGTCACGTCGTCGACCGCCGCGCGCGAGAAGCCGCCTTCGCGAGCGACCGCCTCGG
>DATIDZ010000106.1:0-3022 GCA_035456045.1 Caldimonas sp. | reverse complement strand
GGCGCCCTCGCGGACCTGGTCGTTGGCCATCTTCACGCACGTGTCCCAGTCGGCCTCCAACATGGCCTCGCGGAAGGCCTTGGAGCCGTTGGCGTTGGTGCGCTCGCCGATGATGAGGAAGCTGAGGTCCTGCTCGATCGGCACCGGGCTGTAGATCGAGGTGACGCTCGGCTCGACGTGGGGCGAGCGGCGCGCCGGCTCCAGGTCGCGCACCGCCTCGACGACGTGGCGGAGGTGCTCGGGGGTGGTGCCGCAGCAGCCGCCGACGACGGTGATGCCGTACTCGGTGACGTGCCGCGCGTGGTACTCGGCGAGCTGCTCGGGCGTCAGGTCGTAGTGCGTGTGCCCGTCGACGATGCTCGGCATGCCGGCGTTCGGCAGCACGCTGATCGGCATCGGGGCGTGCTGGCTGAGGTACCGCAGGTGCTCCTGCATCTCGGCCGGCCCGGTCGAGCAGTTGACGCCGATGACGTCCGGACGCATCGCCCCGACGGCCACGAGGGCGGCGCCGATCTCGCTGCCGACGAGCATGCGTCCCGTCGTCTCCATCGAGACCTGGACCTGCAGCGGCACGTGGCGCCCGGCGGACTGCATGGCTCGGCGGCAGCCGACCATCGCCGCCTTGACCTGCAGCAGGTCGTAGCACGTCTCGACGAGGAACAGGTCGACGCCGCCCTCGAGCAGGCCGGCGGCCTGCTCGGCGTAGGCGTCGCGCAGCTCGGCGAACGGGATGTGCCCGAGGCTGGGGAGCTTGGTGCCGGGGCCGATCGAGCCGGCCACCCAGCGCGGGCGGCCGTCGGCGGCGTAGCCGTCGGCGACCTCGCGGGCGATGCGCGCCGCGGCGACGTTGAGCTCGTGGGCCCGGTGGGCGATGCCGTACTCGGCGAGGACGAGGGAGAAGCCACCGAACGTGGCCGTCTCGACGGCATCGACGCCGACGCCGAAGAAGGCGTCGTGCATGCCGGCGATGACGTCGGGCCGGGTGACCGCGAGGACCTCGGGGCAGCCTTCGAGCGAGACGCCGCCGTAGTCGTCAGCGGTCAGGTCGAGTGCCTGCGTGTAGGTCCCGAACGCGCCGTCGTAGACGACGACGCGCTGGGCCACCGCGTTGAGGTAGGTCTCCCTGGCCATGGACATCCGAGGCTAGCTACTTCGTCCTGAAGAACCCGGTGGACGCGGACGGCTGACGGCGGTGTTGCTGGTCAGGTACTTGGTGCGGATCGTTGCCGTGCCGGGTGGTCGGGGCGAACTCGTTTTTGTCGGATCACTCGATGAGTCCGCTGATCTTCACGAGGTTGTGGGCGAAGATGCCGTGTCCGCACCATGTTCGGGCGCCAGCGAGCCCGTCGATGCGGGTGCGGTCGAGCCCGAAGTCGCGTTTGACGCAGCTGATCCGCCCCTCACATCCGGTGCGCCATCGAACCATCTTGCGGAATGCTCGCCTGTTCTCGACTTGTCGGCGGGCAGCCGTCGGCTTGCCCTTGGTCGGCAGCACGATGTGGCGCACCCCGGCGGCGCGCAGATCATTCTCGACGCCCGCTTCGCCGTAGCCGCGATCGGCCGTCACCGCTCGCGGCGCGCGTCCGGCGCGACGCTTGATCCGCTGGATCGCCGGCGCCAGCAGCGGCGCGTCGGGCGGGTTGCCTGCTTCGACGTTGTGATCGACGATGACACCGTCTTCGTTGTCGACGAGCTGCGCCTTGTAGCCGAACTCGACCGGCTTGCCGAGCCGGCCCTTGGCGATCGGGCGAGCATCGGCATCGTGCAACGACACCACCCGCGTCGAGCCCGGCGGTGTCACACCGGCGAGGCGCTGGCGGGTCTGGGCAGCGACCCGTCGCGTCAGCTCGGCGGTCCGCTCCAGCGCGTCAACCGCGGCACGGGCCCGTCCCGACGCCTGATCGCCTCGGGTGCGCAGCGTGCGACGGGCGTTGCGCACCACGGCGTCGGCCTGGCCGGCGACCCGCTCGGCAACGCCGGCAAGCTCAGCGTTGATCCGGCGGACCTCGGCGATCGTGTCGTCGGTGCGGCGCCGCAGGTTGGCGTTGATCGACCGGGCCCGCGACCGCACCGTGCGCGTCTTGTCAACGAGCCGGGTGCGCGTGGCCAACCCCATCGCCTTGAGCTGCTGGGCGTTCTTGACCATCTTGGCGACGCCCTTGGCGAGCAGCGACGAGTCCGACGGATAGGCCACATTGGCGGGCACCACCGTTGTGTCGGCCCGCACCCGGTTCGTCTTCAGCACCCGCGCTTCGACGGCGCGGGCCAGCAACGCTTCGTTCAACCCGTTGACCGCCGCCTCGCCGCAGCGGGTGGTGATCTTCATCAGTGTCGTCGGGTGCGGCACCCGCCCGCCGAGCGGGATCCGACAGAACCGCTGCCAGGTGATCGAGTCCGTCACCTCACGGCAGAGCGTCTCGAACCCGAGCCGGTAGCGGTACTTCAAGAACATCAGCCGCAGGTACGTCTCGATCGGGATCGACGGCCGCCCCAGCGTGGCGTGGAAGAACTCCCGATACGGCGCGAAGAACCGGACGTCATCCAACAGCCCATCGACCCTGCCGAGCTCGGCCGGCATGATCAACGCCTGCTCCGGCAACAACGACTCCCACAAGGTCGCCTGATCGCCTACCGTCCGCAACATCGATGGCTCCGATCCGTACTGCTACTACGGGTCGGAGCCATCATCACCGATCACGAGTCACAACGCGAGCACCACGCGCCTCAACTACCAGGACTTTTTCAGGTCGAAGTAACTAGCCGGCGCGGACACCTACCGCCGGCGAACCGGGCAAGCAACCGACCCGAGTGCACCGGCGGCACCCAACGCCGCAACCCGGCGGTAGAGGACGCTCGCGCTTGACGGCGCCGGCGTGGTTATCGGGCGCGAGCTGGTTCAAGGTAGTGAGGGTCGATCTCGACGTCGCTGGAACGTCCAGGGTCGACCCGTTACTCGTGCCTGCTCGGGGCGTCAGTCCCGTTAAAGGTACGGCGCGTCGGCGTCGAGTCCAAGTCTGGCTCG
>DATIDZ010000105.1:0-4346 GCA_035456045.1 Caldimonas sp. | reverse complement strand
CGTCCGCTTCCTCCATCCGCGCGGCTGGAGCTACTACGACACGTTGCGCGGCAAGCTGCACTGGGCGTCCGGGGTCTGATCGTGCTGCACCGTCTCGCGATCCGCGACTTCGTCATCGTCGATGCGCTCGAGATCGAGTTCGCGGCGGGCCTGTCGGTGCTGAGTGGCGAGACCGGTGCCGGCAAGTCGATCCTGGTCGACGCGCTGCAGCTCGCGCTCGGCAGCCGCGGCGATGCGGGCGTCGTGCGCGAAGGCGCCGCACGCGCCGAGGTCAGCGCCGAATTCGACGTCCCGCCCGCGCTCGCGTCGTGGCTTGCCGACGCCGGCTTCGACGCCGACGCGGGCGACGCCGGCCGCATGCTGCTGCGCCGCACGATCGACGCGCAGGGCAAGAGCCGCGCGTGGATCAACGGCAGCGGCGCGACGATCGCGCAGCTGCGCGAAGCGGCCGAGCGGCTCGTCGACATCCACGGCCAGCACGCCTGGCAGGGCCTGACGCGCCCACCTGCCGTGCGCGCCCTCCTCGACGCCCATGCGCAGGTCGACGCCGCGCCGCTGGCCGCGCACTGGTCGGCGTGGCGCGCCGCGCAACAGGCGCTCGTCGCCGCGCGCGACAAGCAGGGCGACCTCGAGCGCGAGCGCGAGCGGCTCGCCTGGCAGATCGGCGAGGTCGCCAGGCTGGCGCCGGGCGACGACGAATGGGCCGAGCTCGACGCCGAGCACACGCGCCTCGCGCACGGCCAGTCGCTGCTCGACGCCGCGCGTCTCGCGCTCGACGCGATCTCCGAAACCGATCCGAGCGCCGATGCGCTCGCGGGCCGAGCGATCGATGCGCTCCAGGACGTCGCCGCCTTCGATGCCGCCCTCGCCGGGCCGATCGAAGCGCTCCAGGGCGCGCAAGCGCAGCTGCAGGACGCCGCGCACTCGCTCGCCGGCTACCTCGACCGCGCCGAACTCGATCCGGCCCGCCTGCGCGAGGTCGAGGCGCGCCTCTCGGCCTGGGTGACGCTGGCGCGGCGCCATCGCCGGCCGCCCGCCGACCTGCCCGCGCTGCTCGCGCAGTGGCAGGCCGAGCTCAAGGAGCTCGACGCCGCGGCCGACCTCGACGCGCTCGAGCGCGCGGCCGCTTCGGCACGAGCGTCCTACGACGCCGAGGCGCGCCGGGTCTCGGCCGCGCGCCGCGCCGCAGCGCCGAAGTTCGCGACCGCCGTGACGCGCACGATGCAGCAGCTCGGCATGGCCGGTGGCCGCTTCGAGGTCGAGCTCGTCGCCGCCGACGCGCCGCAGTCGTTCGGCATCGAGTCGATCGAATTCCTCGTCGCCGGACACGCCGGCTCGACGCCGCGGCCGCTCGCGAAGGTCGCCTCGGGCGGCGAGCTGTCGCGCATCGCGCTGGCCGTCGCCGTGGTCGGCACCGAGCGCCAAGGCGCCGGCGAAGCGCCCGCAACGCTCATCTTCGACGAGGTCGACGCCGGCATCGGCGGCGCCGTCGCCGAGACCGTCGGCCGGCTCATGAAGCAGCTCGGCACGACCCGACAGGTGCTCGCCGTCACCCACCTGCCGCAGGTCGCCGCGTGCGCCGACCATCACTTCGTCGTCAGCAAGCGCGCGCGCGTCGGCGCGACCACGAGCGCCGTCGAGCCCGTCGCCGGCGAAGCCCGCGTCGCCGAGATCGCCCGCATGCTCGGCGGCGAGAAGCTCTCGTCGACCAGCCTCGCCCACGCCCAGGAAATGCTCGCCTCCGGCGCCGAGTCGAAGCCCGCGCGCACGCGCAAGGCCTCGTCGTGAGCACCGACCCGAAGAGCGATCCCAACGGGGTCGGCCCTTCCCTCTCGGAGGGAGGGGAGCGAGGCGGGGAGGGAGCAACACCGGAAACCCCGTCGCAACGCAAGGGAGGCGAGCGAAGCGGCGAGGGAGCAGCCCTGTCGGGCGTCGGGGCCGGCAATGACGCACTCGATACGGGCAGCGGCGTGCGCCGCGAAGCGGGCGGCACCGCCGCCCGCGTTGTCCTGGTCACAGGCATCTCGGGCTCCGGCAAATCGGTCGCGCTGCACGCCCTCGAAGACGCCGGGTTCTTCTGCGTCGACAACCTTCCTCCCGAGCTGCTGCGCGACTTCCTGCGCCTCGAGACGCAGCGCCGCGAGAGTCGCATCGCCATCGCTGTCGACGTTCGCAGCGCCGGCTCCTTGCCTCACCTCCTGCCGCTGCTCGCGCAGCTCCAGGGCGAAGGAGTCGGCGTGCAGGCGATCTTTCTCGACGCCACGACGACCGCGCTGGTCCGGCGCTTCTCGGAGACGCGGCGCGCCCATCCGCTCGCGGACCGCGGCGCGCTGGTGGAGGCGATCGAGCTCGAGCGCCAGCTGCTCGCCGGGCTGCGCGAGCTCTCGACCGTCATCGACACCAGCCAGCTGCGGCCGACCCAGCTGCGCGCCTGGATGCGCGATCTCGTCGGCGCAGCGGACAGCCGCCTGACGCTGGTCTTCGAGAGCTTCGCCTTCCGGCACGGCGTACCGCTCGACGCCGACTACGTGTTCGACATCCGCGTCCTGCCCAACCCGCACTACGTGCGCGAGCTGCGCCCGCTCACCGGCCGCGACGCCGCCGTCGGCGCGTACCTCGAGGCGCAGCCCGAGGTGCTCGACATGCTGACGCAGATCGAGGCTTTCCTGCGTCGCTGGCTGCCGGCGTTCGAGGCGGACCAGCGCAGCTACCTGACGGTGGCGATCGGCTGCACCGGCGGGCAGCACCGCTCGGTCTGGTTCGCGGAGCGGCTCGCGCGCTCGTTCGGCACCGCCGCGCCGGCGCTGGTGCGCCATCGCGAGCTCGACGCCGCGGCGTAGCGGCGCAGCGTCGAGGCACGGCATGGCCGAGCAGCCGCTCTTTCCGCTGCGCACCGTCCTCTTCCCCGACGGGCTGCTCGAGCTGAAGATCTTCGAGGCGCGCTACCTCGACCTGATGTCGCGCTGCCTGCGCGAGCACGCGCCGTTCGGCGTCGTCGCGCTGCGCAGCGGCAGCGAGACGCGCGCCGCCGGCGACGCGGCGCAGCTCTACGAGGTCGGCACGCTCGCCGAGCTGATCGACGTCGACAGCGCCCAGGCGGGCATCCTGCTCGTCCGCTGCCGCGGCACTCGGCGCTTCGTCGTGGGCCCGGCACGCCAGCAGCGCGACGGCCTGTGGCTCGCCGAGACGACGCCGATCGCCGCCGATCCTCCTGCCGCCCCGACACCGAGCCAGGCGCATGTCGTCAAGAGCCTGGCCGAGGCGATCGCGACGCTCTCCGCCCAGGGCGCCGAGCCCTTCCTGGCCCCGCACCGGCTCGACGACGCCGGCTGGGTCGCCAACCGCTGGTGCGAGATCCTGCCCCTGCCGCTCGAGGTCAAGCAGCGGCTGATGACGCTCGAGGATCCGGTCGCGCGTCTCGAGGTCGTCGATTCGCTGATGCGGTCGCGTCATCCGGCGCAGTGAACCCCGGCCGCGCCTCGCCCGCCGGGACGCGACAAGGCATCGGCGGACGACGAGATCACGCGCCGGCAGTCGCCTCGGGCTGCAGCCGCTTTCGCAGAGGCGCCGGCAAGCCGAGGCCGAGCGCGCTCTCCGCCGTCACCCAGCGGCCCGACGGCCAGGCGGCGAGCAGCGGCGCGAGCGTGGGCGAGGACGTCGCCGACGGAAACGTCCAGCGCACGGGCTGCAGGTGCCAGTCGAAATGCGTGAGCACGTGGACGAAAGGCGCAAGCACTTCGCCCGCACCCGGCCAGCCGGCGGTCGTCGCCGGCAACGCGTCGATCGAATCGATCTCCGGCAAGCTCCACAGTCCCGCCCACACGCCGCTCGCGCCGCGCTCGACCAGCCACACCGCGTCGCGCCAGCGCAGCTCGAGCCAGACGTTGTCGCGGCGGCCACGAACGAGCCGGCGCGACTTGACCGGATAGCGCTCCGGCGTCCCGGCTCGCGCCGCGCTGCAGAGGTCGCGCACGGGGCAGAGCAGGCAGTGCGGCGATCGCGTCGTGCAGACCGTGGCGCCGAGGTCCATCAGGCCCTGCGTGTAGACGCCGATGTCGTGCGCGGGCAGCAGCGCCGTCGCCTCGGCCCACAGTTCGCGCTCGGCGCGCGCCTCGGCGAGATCGCCTTCGAACGCGAGCACGCGCGCGAGGACGCGCTTGACGTTGCCGTCGAGGATCGCGACGCGTTCCCCGAACGAGAACGCGGCGATCGCCGCGGCGGTCGAGCGGCCGATCCCCGGCAGTCGCGCGAGCGCCGCGCTCGTCGCCGGGAACTCGCCGCCGTGCTCGGCCACCACCACTTGAGCGCAGCGGTGCAGATTTCTTGCGCGCGAGTAGTACCCGAGG
>DATIDZ010000104.1:0-5898 GCA_035456045.1 Caldimonas sp. | reverse complement strand
AGGCCTTCGACGACGCGTAGAGGCGCGCCACCTCGCGCAGCGTCTTCGCGTCGATGCCGCAGATCGGCGCCATCGCCTCGGGGCTGTAGGCGGCGACGTTGGCACGCAGCTCGTCGTAGCCGATGGTGCGGCTGGCGATGAAGTCGGCGTCGACGAGGTCCTCCTCGACGATCACGTGCATCAGGGCGTTGAGCATCGCGACGTCGGTGTCGGGCTTGAACTGGAGGAACCGGTGCGCGTGGCGCGCCAGCTCGGAGCGGCGCGGGTCGCAGACGATCAGCTTCGTGCCGTTCGCCGCCGCGTTCTTGATCCAGCTCGACGCGACCGGGTGGTTCACGCTCGGGTTGGCGCCGATGATGATGACGACCTCCGCCTTGGCGACGTCCATCACCGGGTTCGAGACCGCCCCCGAGCCGATGCCTTCGAGCAGCGCGACGACGCTCGACGCATGGCAGAGGCGCGTGCAGTGGTCGACGTTGTTGCTGCGAAAGCCGGTTCGCACCAGCTTCTGGAACAGGTACGCCTCTTCGTTGCTGCCCTTCGCGGAGCCGAAGCCGGCGAGCGCCTGCGGGCCGTGCGTGTCGCGCAGCGCGGCGAGCCTGCCGCCGGCGAATTCGAGCGCTTCCTCCCACGTCGCTTCGCGGAAGACGTCGAGGACGCGGTCCGGGTCCATCGTCGCGTCGGCGCGCTTGGGCGCGTCGGCGCGGCGGATCAGCGGCACGCGGAGGCGTTGCGGGTGGTTCGCGTAGTCGAAGCCGTAGCGGCCCTTGACGCACAGGCGCCCGTGGTTCGCCGGGCCGTCGCGGCCGTTGACGTAGAGGATCTTGTTGTCCTTGACGTTGTAGGTGAGCTGGCAGCCGACGCCGCAATAGGGGCAGAGCGACGCGACCTGCTTGTCGGGCACCGCGAGCGCCACGTCGCGCGCCGGCATGAGCGCGCCGGTCGGGCACGCCTGGACGCACTCGCCGCACGCGACGCACGTCGAGTTGCCCATCGGGTCGTCCATGTCGAAGACGATCATCTCGGCGCTGCCGCGGTACGCCAGGCCGATGACGTCGTTGACCTGCTCGTCGCGGCAGGCGCGGACGCAGCGCGTGCACTGAATGCACGCCGACAGGTTCACCGCCATCGCCGGATGCGACTGGTCGGGCGCGACCGGCGCGCGCGCGGGGAAGCGCGGCTTGCCGACGCCGAGCTTCGCCGCCCACTCGTCGACCTCGTTGTGGCGCGTGTACTCCTCCTCCGGCATGTCGGAGAGGAGAAGCTCGAGGACGAGCTGCTGCGATTTCCTCGCGCGCTCGCTGTCGGTCGTGACCTTCATGCCCTCGGTCGGGGCGCGGCAGCACGACGGCGCGAGGACGCGCTCGCCGGCGATCTCGACCATGCACGCGCGGCAGTTGCCGACCTTGTCGAGGCCGGGCTTGTAGCAGAGGCGCGGGATCTCGATGCCCTCGGCGTCGGCGATCTCGATGATCGTGCGGTTCGCGGGCGCCTCGACGACGCGGCCGTCCAGCTCGAAGCGGACGACGGGGGCATCGAGCTGGGCGATCTCGGCGCGAGTCAGGGCGTTCATGCGGCGAGCTCGTGAGGGAAGTACTTGACGACGCAGTCGATCGGGTTCGGTGCGGCCTGGCCCAGGCCGCAGATCGAAGCATCGCGCATCACGAGCGACAAGTCGGCGAGCAGGGGCAAATCCCAGCGCGGCGACTCCATCAGCAGCGACGCCTTGGCGGTGCCGTTGCGGCACGGCGTGCACTGGCCGCACGACTCGTGCGCGAAGAACCGCATCATGTTGCGCGCCGCGGCCATCGCGGTGTCGTGGTCCGACAGCACCATCACCGCCGCCGAGCCGATGAAGCAGCCGTACGGCTGCAGCGTGTCGAAGTCGAGCGGGACGTCGGCGAGCGACGCCGGCAGGATGCCGCCCGAGGCGCCGCCGGGCAGGTAGCCATAGAGCGTGTGCCCCGGCAGCATGCCGCCGCAGTGCTCGTCGATCAGCTCCCGCAGCGTGATGCCGGCCGGCGCGAGCTTCACGCCGGGGTCGCGCACGCGGCCCGAGACCGAGAACGAGCGCAGGCCCTTCCTGCCGTTGCGGCCGTGCGCCGCGAACCACTCGCCGCCCTTGTCGAGCAGGTCGCGCACCCAGTAGAGCGTCTCGAAGTTGTGCTCGAGCGTCGGCCGGCCGAAGAGGCCCACCTGCGCGACGTACGGCGGCCTCAAGCGCGGCATGCCGCGCTTGCCTTCGATCGATTCGATCATCGCCGACTCTTCGCCGCAGATGTAGGCCCCGGCGCCGCGGCGCAGCACGATCTCGGGCATGCCGGGGTACGGCGGCGCGGCGCGCAGCTTGGCGAGCTCGGCCTCGAGCAGCGCGCGGCAGCCGTGGTACTCGTCCCTCAGGTAGACGTAGACCTTCGAGATGCCGACCGCCCAGGCGGCGATCAGCATGCCCTCGATGAAGCGGTGCGGGTCGCGCTCGAGGTAGACGCGGTCCTTGAAGGTGCCGGGCTCGCCTTCGTCGATGTTCACGGCCATGAGGCGCGGCGCCGGCTCGCTGCGGACGATGCGCCACTTGCGGCCGGCCGGAAAGCCGGCGCCGCCAAGGCCGCGCAGGCCGGACACCTCGAGCGTCTTGATGACGTCGTCGACGTCGAGCTCGCCGCCGATGCACTGGCGCAGGAGCGCATAGCCGCCGTCGGCCTTGTAGGCCGCGAGGTCGACGAAGCCTTCCGGCTCATGGCGCGTCTGCTTCGCGGCGACGTTCGCCTGCACGGCGTCGACGGTCGCGTGCGGCACCGGGTTCTGGCCGACCACCGCCGCAGGCGCCTGCTCGCAGCGGCCGATGCACGGCGCGGCGATCACGCGCACGCCTTCGCCGAGCAGCGCGGGCAATCGCGCGAGAAGGTCCTGCGCGCCGGCCATCTCGCACGAGAGGCCGTCGCACACGCGCACGGTGATCGCCGGCGGCACGGCATCGCCTTCCCGGACGACGTCGAAGTGGTGATAGAAGGTCGCGACCTCGTAGACCTCGGCCTGCGCCAGCTTCATCTCCTCGGCGAGCGCCGCGAGGTGCGCGGTGCTGAGGCACCCGTAGCGGTCCTGGATCTTGTGCAGGTGCTCGATCAGGAGGTCGCTGCGGCGCGGCGAGTCGCCGAGCAGCTCGCGCACGGCCGCGCGCGCCGCGGGGTCGACGCGCCGGCCGCGCGGCGCTTCGCGCTTGCGTTGGCGGGTCGATCCCTCGGGAACGATAGCGATGACGGGACGGTTCACGGCGAGCGGCTCGCGTGCAAGGAAGCGGCGCGGGGACGCGCGCGCCTCGTCGTCCTAGAGCAGGCCCGCACCTCGCGCCCACTGGTACTTGGCGCCGAGCACGGCGACCGGAATCTCGGTCGAGTACGCGTACGCCGGGATGCCGTGCTCGTAGAGGTACTGCGCCGCCTCCTCGACCTCGACGTCGCCGGCGAGCGACGCGACGATCGGCTTGACGATGCCCTTCTGCTTCATCTCCTCGACCACCTGCACCATGTTGCGCGCGAACACCATCGGCGGCGTCACGATCGTGTGCCAGTAGCCGAGGATGAGCGCGTGGATGCGCTCGTCCTCGAGGCCGAGGCGCACCGTGTTCATGTAGGTGATCGGCGGCTCGCCGCCGGTGATGTCGACCGGGTTGCCCGCCGCGCCGAACGGCGGGATGAACTTGCGGAACGCCGCGTCGAGGTCGGCGGGCATCGGTTTGAGCAGCTTCAGGCCGTTGTCGACGCACGCGTCCGAGAGCAGCACGCCCGAGCCGCCGGCGCCGGTGATGACGACGATGTTCTCGCCCTTGGGCGTCGGCAGCATCGGCACGCCGCGCGCGAAGTCGAGCAGGTCGCGCAGGCTGCGGGCGCGGATGACGCCCGACTGGCGCAGGACGTCCTCGTAGATCTTGTCGTTGCCCGCGAGCGCGCCGGTGTGCGAGCTCGCCGCCGCGGCGCCGAGCGAGGTGCGGCCCGCCTTGAGCATGATCACCGGCTTCTTCTTCGAGACGCGCTTGGCGACTTCGGCGAACGCGCGGCCGTCCTTCAGGTCCTCGCAGTGCTGGGCGATGACGTTGGTGTTCGGGTCCTGCTCGAAGAAGAGGAGCAGGTCGTCCTCGTCGATGTCGCTCTTGTTGCCGAGGCCGACGATCGCCGACACGCCCATCTTCGCCGATCGCGAGAAGCCGATGATCGCCATGCCGATGCCGCCCGACTGCGACGACAGCGCCGTCGATCCCTTGACGTCGTACGCGGTGCAGAACGTCGCGCAGAGGTTGGCCGGCGTGTAGTAGAAGCCGTAGATGTTCGGCCCCATCATCCGGATGTTGTACTTGCGGCCGATCGCGACGAGCTCCTCCTGCCCCTCGTGGTTGCCGGTCTCGGCGAAGCCCGACGGGATGAGGATCGCGCCGGCAATCTTCTTCTCGCCGCACTCGGTGAGCGCGCCGGCGACGAGCTTGGCGGGAATCGCGAACACCGCCGTGTCGATCTCGCCGGGGACGTCCTTGACGCTCTTGTAGGCCTTGTGGCCCATGATCTCGGCCGCCTTCGGGTGGATCGGGTAGATCTGGCCCTTGTAGCCGCCGTTGATGAGGTTCTTCATCACGGAGTTGCCGATCTTGCCGCCCTCGTCGGAAGCGCCGATCACCGCCACCGCCTTGGGCTGCATGATCCGCCTCATCGACGTCACGACGTCGGCTTCCGGCGGGCGGTAGCGCGGCGCCTTCTGCGCGAAGTCGACGACGATTCGCACGTCGGCGGCGATCGCGCCGTCCTTGGTCGCGAACACCGGGTTCAGGTCCATCTCGGAGATTTCGGGGAAGTCGCTGACCAGCTCGCTCACGCCGACGATGAGGCTGGCGAGCGCGTCGCGGTTCACGGCATCGCCGCCGCGCACGCCCTTCAGCATCTCGGCCGCCTGGATGCCGTCGAGCATCGAGAGCGCGTCGGCCTTGGTCGCGGGCGCGAGGCGGAAGGTGATGTCCTTCAGCACCTCCACGAGCACGCCGCCGAGCCCGAATGCGACCAGCTTGCCGAAGCTGCCGTCGGTGACGGCGCCGACGATCACCTCCTGGCCGCCCTTCAGCATCTGCTGGACCTGGATGCCGTCGATCTTGGCGTCGGCCTTGTACTTCTTCACGTTGGCGAGGATCGTGTCGTACGCCTTCGTCGCTTCGGGCTCGCTCATCACGCCGACGATCACGCCGCCGGCCTCGGTCTTGTGGAGGATGTCGGGCGAGACGATCTTCATCACGACCGGGAAGCCCATCTTGGCCGCGAGCTGGCCCGCTTCTGCGGCGCTCTTGGCGACGCCCTCACCGGGGACCGCGATGCCGTAGGCGTCGCAGACCTGCTTGCCTTCGGGCGCGGTGAGCGAGGTCCGTCCCGACGCCTTGACGGCGTCGAGGAGCTGGCGAACCTTGGTCTTGTCTTTGCTCATGATGTCTCTCTCGCTGAAGCTGGAACAGGAAGCGGACGCGCTGGCGTCAAATGATCTTCGCCTCGCGCAGGGTCGCCATCTCGCCGGCCGAGTAGCCGAGCTCGGTCAGCACTTCCTCGGTGTGCTCGCCGAGCAGCGGCGAGCGCTTGACCTCGGTGATGCTGTCGGAGAGCTTGATCGGATTGCCGACGGTGAGGTACTTGCCGCGCGTCGGATGGTCGACCTCGACGACGGTGCCGGTCGCGCGCAGCGAAGGCTCCTCGGCGATCTCCTTCATCGACAGGATCGGGCCGCACGGGATGTCGTACTTGTTGAGGATGTCCATGACCTCGAACTTGGTCTTGGTCATGGTCCACTGCTCGATCGTGTTGAAGATGTGCCGGAGCTTCGGCAGACGCGCCGCCGGCTTGGCGTAGTCGGGATCGGTTTTCCATTCCGGTT
>DATIDZ010000103.1:0-6212 GCA_035456045.1 Caldimonas sp. | reverse complement strand
GGCGAGGCGATCAAGGCCGCCGCCGAGGAGCTGAGGAAGACCTTGCCGCCGGGCGTGGAGCTGCGTCTGGTCTACGCCGACAGCGACTGGGTCGCGCGCTCGCTCAAGGGCGTGAAGACGACGCTGATCGAGGGCGCGCTGCTGACGATCGCGATCGTCTTCCTCTTCCTGCACAGCTGGCGCAGCACGATCATCACCGGGCTGACGCTGCCGATCGCGGAGATCTCTGCGTTCATCGCGGTCTACCTGTTCGGCTTCACGCACAACTTCATGACGATGATGGCGCTCTCGCTGTGCATCGGCCTGCTGATCGACGACGCCATCGTCGTGCGCGAGAACATCGTCCGCCACATCCACCTTGGGCGCGGCCACCGCGAGGCGTCGCAGACCGGCACCGACGAGATCGGCCTGGCGGTGATGGCGACGACGTTCGCGATCTGCGCCGTCTTCGTCCCGGTCGCGTTCATGAAGGGGATCGTCGGCAAGTTCTTCTACCCGTTCGGGATCACCGTCGCCGTCGCGGTCGTCGTCTCGCTCTTCGTCAGCTTCACCCTCGACCCGATGCTGTCGAGCATCTGGCGCGACCCGCCCGAGAACCGCCTGATGAAGGTGCCGGTGCTCGGCCACCTCATGCGCTCCACCGACCGCCTGCTCGACGTGCTGCACGGCATCTACGAGCGCCTCATCCACTGGGTCTTCTCGGCGCGCCGCTACCGCGTCCTCGTGCCGCCGATTCCAGCCTACGGCCGGCCGTTCGATGGCGCCGGGCAACGCGACTGGGCGGCGCCGCGTCGCTGGCGGCTGGCGACCATCACGCCGCGCGCCGTCGTCGTGCTCGCCGGGATCGCCAGCTTCGCCGCGGCGATCGGCCTCGCGCCCCTGGTCGGCACCGAGTTCATCCCGGAGAGCGACGACAGCTACATCCGCATGAACGTGACGCTGCCGGTCGGCACGAGCCTGCAGCGCGGCAGCGACAAGCTGCGCCAGGTCGAGGACGTCGTCCGCACGATGCCGGAGATCCGGATGGTCTCGACGACCATCGGCGACACCGGCAGCGGCCTGCGAAATTCCGCCGTGCTGTCGCTGCAGCTCGTCAAGCCGCACGAGAGAAAGCTCAGCCAGCGCGAGGTCGAGAAGGCGATCCGCAAGGCGCTCGAGCCGATCCCCGGGATCGAGGTCACGCTCGGCAACCGGCCGATCTTCGTCTCGCTGCTCGGCCCCGACCCGGCGGTCCTCGAGGCGGAGGTCCTGAAGCTGCAGGAGCGGGTGGCGAAGGTGCCCGGCATCGCCGACCTCACGACGTCGGTGCAGCCGGGCATCCCGGCGTACGCGGTCCGGCTCAAGCGCGACGCCGTGCGCGAGCTCGGCCTGACGACGATGCAGCTGGCGACGAGCCTGCGCGCCTACGTCAACGGCGACGTCGCCACCTACTGGACGTCGCCCGACGGCGAGCAGGTCGACGTCGAACTGCGCCTGCCGCAGACCTCGCGCGAGAACGTCGCGCAGCTCAACGACCTCCCGGTCGCCTACGCCAAGGACGGCACGCCGATCGCGCTGGCGAGCGTCGCCGACGTCGTGCCGGTGGTCAACCCGGTCGTCATCAAGCGCCAGGACCTGCAGCGCCGCCAGGCGATCTACGCCGGCACCGAAGGCCGGCCGAGCGGCGACGTCGGCGCCGACGTGCAGAAGATCGTCAAGGAATGGCAGCTGCCGCCGGGCTATCGCTTCGACGTCGGCGGCCAGACGCGCGATCAGCAGGAGGCTTTCGTCGGCGTGCTCTTCGCGCTCGCCGCGGCGGTGATCTTCATCTACATCGTCCTCGCCTCGCAGTTCTCGAGCTTCCTGCAGCCGCTGGCGATCATGGCGTCGCTGCCGCTGGCGCTGATCGGCGTGATGCTCGCGCTCCTGCTCACGCGCTCGACGCTCAACCTGTTTTCGATGATCGGACTGGTGATGCTGATGGGGCTGGTCACCAAGAACGCGATCCTGCTCGTCGACTTCGCCAACCACGGGCGGCGTGCGGGGCTGTCGGTGCCGGAGGCGCTGCTGCAGGCCGGCCTGGTCCGGATGCGGCCGATCATCATGACGACGGCGGCGATGATCTTCGGCATGCTCCCGCTCGCGCTCGCGCTCGACGAGGGGGGCGAGATCCAGGCGCCGATGGGGCGCGCGATCATCGGCGGCGTGATCACCTCGACGCTGCTGACGCTGGTCGTCGTGCCGGTGATCTACAGCTACCTGGTGCGCGACAAGCGCCGCGCCTCCAAGGCGACGGAACCCGGTGCCCCGGCCTTGTCGGCCGGCGGCGGCGCGATGCCGGCCGGGATGCCGGCTTCGCCCGACTGAGCCCGCGCCGGCGCAGCCCGCGCGCCGACGGTCGAAGCGAGCTCGTCCGGCCGGTCAGTCCTCGTAGCTCGCCATCGGCGGGCACGAGCACGAGAGGTTGCGATCGCCCCAGACGTTGTCGACCCGTCCGACCGGCGACCAGTACTTGGCGCCTCGCAGCGACGCTCGCGGGAACGCCGCCTCCTCGCGCGAGTAGGCGTGCGGCCAGTCGGCGCCGAGCAGCGCAGACGCCGTGTGCGGCGCCGCCTTCAGCGGGTTGTCGTCGCGCGGCCAAGTGCCGTCCTCGACCTTGGCGATCTCCGCGCGGATCGCGATCATCGCGTCGCAGAACCGGTCGAGCTCGGCGAGCGATTCGCTTTCGGTCGGCTCGACCATCAGGGTGCCCGGAACTGGAAAGCTCAGCGTCGGCGCATGGAAGCCGTAGTCGATCAGGCGCTTGGCCACGTCTTCCGCGCTGACGCCTTCGGCGCCGCCGGTCGCGTCCTTGAGCGGGCGCAGGTCGAGGATGCACTCGTGCGCGACGCCGCCGCCCTGGAGGCCGGCGATGCCGGCGCTGTAGTTCAGCCCGTAGTGGCGGCTGAGGCGGGCGGCGATGTAGTTGGCGTTGAGGATGGCCGTCTCGGTCGCTTGGCGCAGTCCCTCGCTGCCCATCATCCGCATGTACATCCAGCTGATCGGCAGCACGGCGGCGTTGCCGAGCGGCGCTGCCGAGACGGCGCCGCCGCCGTCGCCGGCGCTCGCGAAGCCGCCGCCGGCGTGGCGGGGCAGGAAGGGCACCAGGTCGGCGACGACGCACACCGGCCCGACGCCGGGGCCGCCGCCGCCGTGCGGGATGCAGAAGGTCTTGTGCAGGTTGAGGTGGCTGACGTCGCCGCCGAACTCGCCGGGAGCGGCGACGCCCACCAGCGCGTTCATGTTCGCGCCGTCGACGTAGACGCGGCCGCCGTGGCGGTGAACGATCTCGCACAGTTCGCGCACACGCCGCTCGAACACGCCGTACGTCGACGGGTAGGTGATCATCACGCACGCGAGGCGGTCGGCGTGCAGCGTGCACTTGGCCTCGAGGTCGGCGAGGTCGACGTTGCCGTCGGCGTCGCACTTGGTGACGACGACCTGCAGGCCGGCCATCTGCGCGCTCGCCGGGTTGGTGCCGTGCGCCGACTCCGGGATCAGGCACACCGTCCGCGCCGACTCGCCCCGCGACCCGTGCCACGCCCGGATCGCGAGCAGCCCGGCGTACTCGCCTTGCGAGCCGGCGTTGGGCTGCAGGCTGATGCCGGCATAGCCCGTGGCTTCGCACAGCCACGCCTCGAGCTGCTGCCGCAGTGCGTCGTAGCCCGCGCGCTGGTCCGCCGGCGCGAACGGGTGGATGTTCGCGAACTCGGGCCAGGTGATAGGGATCATCTCGCTCGTCGCGTTCAGCTTCATCGTGCACGAGCCGAGCGGGATCATCGAGCGGTCGAGGGCGAGGTCCTTGTCGGCGAGGCCGCGCAGGTAGCGCAGCATCTCCGTCTCGCTGTGATGTCGATTGAAGACCGGATGCGTCAGGAACGACGACGTGCGCCGGAGCGATTCAGGGATCATCGGCGCGATGCCGCGCTCGAAGTCGGCGAGCCGGGGCAGCGCCTGGCCGGGCTTCGCGAAGACGCGCCAGAGCGCGACGATGTCGTCGCGCGTCGTCGTCTCGTCGAGGGCGATGCCGAGCATCGTGTCGCCCCACTCCGGGTAGCGGCGCAGGTTCATGCCCGCTGCGACGGCGCGGCTCGCCAGCTCGGCGGTGGCCGCGCCGGTATCGAGGGTGATCGTGTCGAACGCGCTGTCGCCGCGGACCGTGCAGTCGAGCCGGCGCAGCCCCTCGGCGAGCACCGCCGTGTAGGCGGCGACGCGCTCGGCGATCCGCTTCAGGCCGACCGGCCCGTGGTAGACGGCGTACATGCTGGCGACGACGGCGGGCAGCACCTGCGCCGTGCAGATGTTGGACGTCGCGCGCTCGCGCCGGATGTGCTGCTCGCGGGTCTGCAGTGCGAGGCGGTACGCGGGCGCGCCTTGCGCGTCGATGCTGACGCCGACCAGGCGGCCGGGAAGGCCGCGCTTGTACTCGTCGCGGCACGCCAGGAAGGCGGCATGCGGGCCGCCGCAGCCCATCGGCATGCCGAAGCGCTGCGTCGTGCCGCAGGCGATGTCGGCGCCGAGCTCGCCGGGCGGCGTGACGAGCGTCAGCGCCAGCAGGTCGGCGGCGACGATGAAGGCGGCGCCGTGCGCATGGATCCGCGGCGCGTCGCCGCGCATGTCGTGCAGCCGGCCGCTCGTCGCCGGCCACTGCGCGAGCACCGCGAAGTAGTCGCCGCCGTCGAGCAGGCGATCCCATTCGTCGGCGGAGTTGGCGAGGACGATCTCGAGGCCGAGCGGCGTCGCGCGCGTGCGCAGGACCTCGATCGTCTGCGGATGCGCGTCGCCGGCGACGACGATCTTGTCGCTCTTGGCCTTGACGCTGCGCCGCGCCAGCGTCATCGCCTCGGCGGCGGCGGTCGCCTCGTCGAGCATCGACGCGTTCGCGATCGCCATGCCGGTGAGGTCGCAGACCATCGTCTGGAAGTTGAGAAGCGCCTCGAGCCGGCCCTGCGAGATCTCGGCCTGGTACGGCGTGTACGCCGTGTACCAGGCGGGGCTCTCGAGCACGTTGCGCAGGATGACGCCGGGCGTGTGCGTGCCGTGGTAGCCCTGGCCGATGAAGCTCTTCAGGACGCGGTTCTGCGCCGCGATGCCGCGCAGTTCGGCAAGCGCCTCGGCCTCGCCGAGCGGCGCGGGCAGGCGCATCGGCGTGGGGCGCGAGATCGACGCCGGCACGAGCTGTTCGATCAAGGCGCGCCGCGAGGCCGCGCCGATCACCGACAGCATGTGCGCTTCGTCGCCGTCGTCGATGCCGATGTGGCGGGGGATGAACTCGCCGGCGCTTTCGAGCTCGGCGAGCGGCTTCAGGGCGGACATCAGCATGGCGGGTTCCCGGTCGCTGCAGGCGAAGTCAGGCGGTCTTGACGAAGGCGTCGTACGTCGCCTGGTCCATCAGGGTGCCGATCTCCGTGGCGTCGCTCGGCCGGATCTTGAAGAACCAGCCGGCGCCTTGCGGATCGGTGTTGGCGAGCGACGGATCGGCGCGCAGGGCCTCGTTGACCTCGACGATCTCGCCGCCGATCGGCATGTAGAGGTCGGCGGCTGCCTTGACCGACTCGACGACGCCGGCGACCGCGCCTTTCTTGAACGTGGCGCCGACCGACGGCAGGTCGACGAAGACGACGTCGCCGAGCGCGTCCTGGGCGTGCGCGGTGATGCCGACCGTCGCTGCGTCGGCAGCACCGGTGTCGATCCATTCGTGGTCGGACGTGTAGAGAACGGGCATGGTGGTTCCTGGTCGATGGAGGTGGAAGATCTCAGCCGCGGAAATAGCGGTGTGGCGCGAACGGCAAGGGCACGACCTGCATCGGCTGGCGCTTGCCGCGCACTTCCGCGTCGAGCCGGGTCCCCGGCACGGCGACCGCCGTCGGCACGTAGGCCAGGGCGATCGGCTTGCCGATGCTCGGGCCGATCGTTCCGCTCGTGACGCGGCCGATCGCGATGCCGGCGTCGTCGACGATCGCGGCGCCTTCGCGCACCGGCGCGCGGTCGCTGCCGACGAGGCCGACACGCTTGCGGGCGGTGCCGCGCGCCAGCTGGCGCTCGATGGTCGACGCGCCGGGGTAGCCGCCGGCGCGATCGCCGCCGGGGCGGCGCACCTTCTGGATCGCCCAGGTCAGGCCGGCTTCGACGGGCGTCGTGGTGGTGTCGATCTCGTGGCCGTAGAGACACAGGCCCGCTTCGAGGCGCAGCGT
>DATIDZ010000102.1:0-5250 GCA_035456045.1 Caldimonas sp. | reverse complement strand
CCCCCGGTCTTGGCGGCGAGCGAGCTGGTGTTGATGATGCGGCCCCAGCGCCGCCCCTTCATCGCCGGCACGACCGCCTGAGCCCAGAACAGCGCCCCGTCGAGGTTGGCACCCAGCACCCGGCGCCACTCCTCGAGCCCGGTCGCCTCGAGCTTGTGATTCGAGAGGATGCCGGCGTTGTTGATCAGGATGTCGATGTCGCCCAGCGTCTCGACCACGTGCGCATGGGCCGTCTGCACCGCCATCGGATCGCTGATGTCGCAGGCGACGGCGAGGCCGGCATCGCCGGCGGCGCGTGCGAGATCGGCCATCGGTTCGGCGCGGATGTCGATCATGGCGACGCGGCAGCCGGCGTCGAGCAGCATCTGCGCCACGGCGCGCCCCATGGTGCCGCCGGCGCCGGTCACGAGCGCGACCTTGCCGGCGAGGTCATCGGACAAGGTCATGTGTCGAGCACGCTCTTCTTGCCGAACAGGCCGCGTGAGCGCAGCGTCACGACGGCGATGAACAGCAGGTACATGGAAAGCAGCGACCATTCGGAGGCGTAGGCCCCCGTCAGACCGACGGCGAGGCCGACCATCAATCCGGCGAGCACGGCGCCCCAGAGGCTGCCGACGCCGCCGAGCACGATGATCAGGAAGGCCGGCACCACCGCATCCACCCCGACGGTTGGTCGCACACCCCAGATCGGCGCCATCACCACGCCGGCGATCGCCGCGAGGCCGACGCCGAGCGCGAAGACGAACAGGCGCAGCCGCGACAGGTCGATGCCGAGCGCGCGCACCATCTCGCTGTCGTGGGCGCCGGCCTTGACGATCGCACCGTACGGCGTGCGCTCGAGAAAGAGCCAGAGCAGGCCGATCATCAGGCAGGCGAAGCCCGCCGCGAAGAAGCGGTAGCGCGAGTAGATCAGGTCGCCCAGTAGCACCGCGCCGTTGAGTGCGTCCGGCACCGGCAGCAGGCGCTCGGACGAACCCCACACGACGCGGATCAGCTCCTCGATCACCAGTGCAGCGCCGAAGGTGAGCAGCAGGCCGTAGAGCGGATCGCGGCCGTAGGTGCGCCGCATGCAGAGCTCCAGCCCCATGCCGAACACGCCGACCAGCACCGGCGCGAGGAAGAGCGCAATCACGTAGCGGGTGCCGAGCGGCAGCGCCAGGTAGGCGGACTGCCATTCCGGGAACCAGCCCAGGCGCGGCGTGACGAGGAAGATGGCCACGTACATGCCGAGCGCAAAGAGCGATCCGTGCGCCAGGTTGATGGTCTCCATCACGCCCACGATCAGCATGAAGCCGAGCGCGATGAGCGCGAACAGCAGCCCGAGCGACACCCCGTTCAGGAGGTGCGGCAGGAGCTGGCCGAGTGCGTGCATGGCGGTGCGTCGCGAGGCGCGGGCCGGGTGTCGTTCGACTTCCTCGGGCCTACTGCTCGTAGCTCGGCGTCGAGGCCATCGGTTCGAGCTTGCAGGCGCCGGCCGCGCCCTTGTCCTCGACGTCCTGCGGCTTGGCCTGGGTGAGGATGCGGAAGATGTCGTCCTTCTCGGCCGGGGCGTCGTTGTAGCTCGCCATGTAGATGGTCTGCTGCATCTGGTGCGTGGCCGGGTTCATGTACGCGTCGAAGTGCTGCATGCGGTCGCGCGCCGACACCTTGAGGTTCTCGAGTTCCTTGATGACGGCCAGGTTGTTGGTCGACCCGGCCCGCTCCACCGCGTGCAGCAGCTCGCGCGTCGCCATGTAGCCGTTGTAGTAGACGTTGCCGGGCACCCGGATCGCCATGCCGGGGAACTGCTTCTGGTAGGCGGCGACGAACTCCTTGACGCCGGGCAGCTCGAGGCGCCAGTACCAGTTGGTGCCGAACACGCCGAAGATCGCCTCCGGGCCGAGGCCGTAGACGTCGGGCCAGTCCTGCTGGTTGTTGATCCACGCCGGCTTCATGTTCATCTTCGACTGCACGACCTGCTGGCGCAGCGCCTTGACGTCGTCGCCGCCGACCGCCGCGGCGACCACGTCGGGCTTGATCTGCTGGATCTTGAGCAGGTACGACGCGAAGTCGCGCGTGTTCTCGGGCACCAGCAGCTCGTCGACGACCTTGCCGCCGTTGGCCTCGATGATCGCGCGCGTCGCCTTCGAGGTCTCGTGGCCCCAGACGTAGTCGTTGGTCAGCAGCAGCCAGTTCTTGCCGTTGACCTTCATCGCGTTCTTGACGATCGCGTGCGAGAAGTTGGTGCCGTTGCCGTCCCAGACGAACTTGACGCGGTGGCAGTTCTTGCCGGCCTCGGTCGGCGAGCTCGAGTTGGTGTTGAGGTAGACGCAGCCGTACTTCTGCGCGACCTGCGAGATCGCGTTGGCGACGCCCGAGTGGAGCGCGCCGACCAGGAACGCCGCCTCGTTGCGCGTGATCATCCGCTCGGCGATGCGCGTGCCGGTCGCCGGCGTCGTCTCGGTGTCCATGTGGATCGCCTCGATCGTCCGCCCGAGGACGCCGCCCTTGGCGTTGAACTCCTTGATCGCCATCGTCGCGCCGAGCTTTTCCATCTGCCCGGAGGCGCCGTACTGGCCGCTCGCGTCCATCGTCAGGCCGATCACGAGCGGCTTCTTCTGCGCGCTCTGCGCCCAGGCCCGGTTCGTCTTCCACGGCCCGTAAAACGGCGCGACGCCGTAGAGGCCCGCGCCGACGACGGCAGTCTTGAGAAGCTTGCGGCGATCGTTCATGGTTGTCTCCCTGCGTTGTCGACGATGCGGACGTTCGCGGTCCGCTCCTGGGCCTCGAAGAGCGAGGCGATGAACCTGTCGCCGAGGCCGAGGTTGGCGGCCTGGACGAAGCTCTGGTGCGCCGCCTCGGCGACGAAGCTCGGCACCGGCAGCGTCTCGGCGAGGTGGGTGTAGTAGCGCAGGTCCTTCTGCGCGTTGGCGATCGCGAACTTGAGCCCGCCGAGATCGCCCTCGAGCATCCGGCCGAACATCATCTGGAAGATGCCCGAGTTGACGCCCCCCGCGGACACGACCTCGTGGAGCTTGCGGAGCGACAGGCCGCTCTTGGCGGCCACCGCCGCGGCCTCGGCGATCGCCGCCGCCGCGGTCATCGCCAGCATGTTGTTGACGAGCTTCAGCACGTGGCCGTCGCCCGGCTTGCCGACGTGGAAGACGTTCTCGCAGAACGCCTGCAGCACCGGCCGGATGCGCTCGAAGTCGGCCGGCTCGGCACCGACCATGGTGTTGAGCCGGCCTTCCTCGGCTTCCTTCGGCGTTCGCGCGAGCGGCGCGTCGACGTAGCGCGTGCCCCGGCCGGCGAGCTCCGTGCGGATGCGGGCCGTCGACGACGGCTCGGCCGTCGAGGTGTCGACGACGATGAGCCCGTCGCGCGCCGCCTGCGCGATGCCGTCGGCGCCGAACACGATCGCCTCGATCTGCGGCGAGGTCGAGACGCAGATGAAGACGATGTCGGCGGCGCGTGCGACCTCCGCCGGTGTCTTCGCCTCGGTCGCGCCGGCGGCCAGCAGGTCGGGCAGCCGCTCGCGGTTGCGGTGGGCCTTGAAGGTCAGCGCATAGCCCTTGGCGAGCAGGTTCTTCGCCATGCCGTGGCCCATCATGCCGATGCCGATGAAGCCGATCCGCGGAAGCGCCGTCATGCCGTGTCCTCGAGCGAAGTCGTCGGAGTGCCGAGGCGGCCTGCCGGAACGCCGCCGTCGCGCGCGCGGCGCCAGAGCGCGACGAGCCGGGCATAGCGCTCGGCGATGTCGGCGACGACCTCGTCGTCGCTCGCACCGCCCGAGAACCACGCCGCCGCGGCAGGCGCGAAGATCGACCGGCCGACGGCGAAGCCGCGGCAGATCGGGTGCGGTGCCGCCCTGGCGAAGCTGCGCGCGAGCTCGTCCTCGCTGGCCTCGAGGCCGAGCAGGAGGACGCCGCGGCAGTGCGGATCGTGTCGCGCGATGGCGTCGGCGATGCCTTGCCAGGCCGCGTCGGTGCCGGGAGGCGGCAGCTTCCACCAGTCGGGACGGATGCCACCGGCGTAGATCGCATCGAGCGCGCGGGCCAGCACGTCGTCGCCGCTCGCGGTCTCGCGCGGCGGGATCACTTCGATGAGCAGCTCGCGGTCGGTGGCGACGCACGCCGCCTGCAGCGCGACCAGCCGCTCGAGCTGCGCCGCCTTCATCGGCGCGTCGTCGTCGGGGTGAAAGAGCACGAGGCACTTGGCGACGTGCTCGGTCGGCCAGTCGCGCAACGTGAGCGCGACGTCGCTGCCGGCCTCGAAGGCGAGCGGCCGCGACCCCGGCTGCTCCACCGGCCGGGCGATCCAGGCGCCGCCGCCGGTGAGCGCCGGCAGCACGTCCTCGCCGTAGCGGTCGTCGACGATCGCGCCGAAGCCGGTGCTGGCGCCGCGCTGTCCGCCGGCGGCGACGAGACGCTTGAAGCGGGCGATCCGGTCGCGCGCCGGCGCGTCGATCGGCGCGCCGGCGGCGACGCCGGCCAGCTCCTCGAATTGCACGCGATGGTCGAAGGCGAGGACGGCGAGATCGGGCCACTCGCGCAGCCGCGTCGTCACGCGGTGCAGGTGCTCGAGGTCGGCATCGAAGCGAACGGCGCGTTCGCGCGAGCCGTGGGCGAGGAAGTGCTGCAGCTCGATCCAGCTCGGCATCGCCGGCGCGCAGCCGTGGCGCGAGACGACGAGCGCGCCGCACGCGTTGGCGTAGGCGGCGCAGCGCTCGACCGGCTCGCCGCGCAGCCAGCCGCGCAGGAAGCCGGCCATGAACGCGTCCCCCGCGCCGAGGACGTTGAAGACCTCGACCGGAAAGCCGGCGCCGACGCAGCCGTGCTCGAGGTCGTGCCCGATCCGGTCGGCGAAGACGATGCATCCCATCGGTCCCTGCTTCATGACGATCGTCGCCGCGGTCGCCGCGCGCAGCTGCCGCAGGGCGGTGCGCGTGTCGGGGGAGCCGCCGGCGATGCGGATCTCCTCCTCGGTGCCGACGACGAGGTCGCATGCCGGCACGATGCGCTGCAGCTCGGCGCTGACGCGCGCCGATTCGACGTAGCGCTGCTCGCCGAGGCCGGGCGCGGTGAGGCCCCAGAGCACGGGCCGGTAGTCGATGTCGAGGACGACCCGCGCGCCGGCGCTGCGCGCCAGCGTCGCGGCACGCTCGCAGGCGGCGCGCGTGCCCGGCTGCGAGAGGTGCGTCCCCGAGAGGAGCAGTGCGCCCGCCGATGCGATCAAGGCCGGGTCGACGTCGTCGACGTCGATCGCCATGTC
>DATIDZ010000101.1:0-2363 GCA_035456045.1 Caldimonas sp. | reverse complement strand
AGGCGCCGAGCTCGACGGCGTGGCGCGGGCGCTCGTTGTCGTAGGAGAACAGGCCGTCGGGGGCGCCGATCGTGGCAGGCCCGGCGGGGACGTCGAGCCACTCGGACGGCGCGCCGCCGTTGAAGGTCTGAAGGGCCGGCTCCCCCTGGGCGAGCACGCCGCCCAGGCGCATCGCCTGGCGCATGGTCTCGGTGTGCTGGAGCTCGTGGCGGATGACCATCTCGTGCACCACCGGGTCGACGCCGTGGGCGTCGATGGCGGCCAGCGTGCGCTCGCGAACCTCGGCGAGGTACTCGCGCGCGCCGTCGGCGTCGAGCAGCTCGATCTCCCCGCGCACGGCGCGCGGTGTCTCGAAGGCGTCGTAGCGGGCGGCGAGCTCGGGGCGCAGCAGCGGCTCGTCGGCGAAGCGGTGCACGAGCCACAGGTCCTCGTAGGCCGCGATGTGCCCCAGGTCCCACGCGAGCGGGCTCATGATCGGGTCGATCTGGCGCTCGAGCTGCCCGTCGTCGAGGTGCGCGACGATCGCGAAGGTGCGGTCGCGGGAGGCGGCGAGGGCGTCGACGATGGGGTCGGACATCGCGGGGAGAGACCTCAGTCACTTGATAGCAGCTGATCGTTACGCGGCAGTGGGGCTACCCCCACTCCCAAGACGCCAGGGGCCCGGATGGCGTGAGAGCCCGCACAGAGCGACATTGCTGTCATGCACTCGAACACTTTCGCTGCGCGTGCGGGCCGCTGGAGCGCCAAGCACCGCAAGAAGGCGATCTGGGGCTGGCTGGCGTTCGTCGCCATCGCGTTCGTCATCGGCGGCGCCCTCGGCGTCAAGAAGCCGGCCAACCAGAACGACTACATCGGGCAGTCGGGCAAGGCGGACCGCCTTCTCGACAACCACTTCCCCAAGCAGGAGGACGAGACCGTCCTCGTGCAGGCCGCCAAGGGCGGCAAGGCGACCGACCCGGCCGTGCGCAAGGCGGTCGACGACGTCATCGCCGGCGTCTCGGGCGAGCAGGGCGTCGCGGAGGTCAAGTCGCCCTACGCCAAGGGCAACGAGGGCCAGGTCTCCAAGGACGGCCGCTCGGTGCTCGTCGAGTTCAAGGTCCGCGGCGACGACGATCAAACGAGCAAGCGCATCGATCCGATCGTCGCCTCGGTGGCGAAGGTGAAGGCCGACAACCCGAAGGTCTTCGTCGGGCAGTTCGGCGGCGCCAGCGCCAACAAGGCGCTCTCGAAGTCGTTCTCGGACGACTTCAAGAAGGCCGAGTTCCTCTCGCTGCCGATCACGCTGATCATCCTCATCCTCGCCTTCGGCGCGCTCGTCGCGGCCGGCGTTCCGCTGCTGCTGGGCTTGACCGCGGTGATGGCGACGCTGGGCCTGGTCGCCATCCCGAGCCAGTTCGTGCCGATGGACGACACCGTGAGCTCGGTGGTGCTCCTCGTCGGCCTGGCGGTGGGGGTCGACTACACGCTCTTCTACCTGCGGCGCGAACGCGAGGAGAAGGCGCGCGGCGCGAGCAAGATGGACGCGGTCCACACGGCGGCCGCCACCTCGGGGCGGGCGGTGCTCGTCTCGGGCTTCACGGTCATGGTCGCCATGGCCGGCATGTTCTTCGCCGGCGGGCGGACCTTCACGGCGCTCGGCGTCGGCGCGATCATGGTCGTCGCGGTGGCCATGATCGGCTCGGTCACCGTCGTGCCGGCGGTGCTCGCGTGGCTGGGCGACCGCATCGAGAAGGGCCGCGTGCCCTTCCTGCACGGGCGGCGCAACAGCAGCGGCGAGAGCCGCGCCTGGGACTGGATCCTCACCAAGGTGCTCAAGCGCCCGGTGATCTCGGCCGTCGTCTCGGCCGGCATCCTCATCGTCCTCGCGCTGCCGGCCTTCGGGATGCACACGGTCCTCACCGGCACCGACGACCTGCCGCGCAAGCTCGAGGTCATGAAGGTCTACGACCGCGAGCAGGCGGCCTTCCCCGGCGGGCAGATCCCGGCCGTGGTGGCCATCGAGGCCAAGGACGTGACGACGCCGCAGATCCAGGCCGCGGTCAAGAAGATGGGCGACCGCGCCTTCGCCACGCGCACCATGAACGGCCCGCTGACGGTCGACGTCAGTGCCGACAAGCACGTCGCGTCGATCGCGATCCCGATGCGCGGCGACGGCACCGACCAGGCGTCGGCCAACGCGCTCTCAGCGTTGCGCGGCGGGATCGTCGACCAGACGGTCGGCTCGGCTCCAGGTGTCAAGAGCGCCTACGTGACCGGCATCGCCGCTGGCACGAAGGACTTCAACGACCTCGTCAAGGCCCACGCCCCGATCGTGTTCGCCTTCGTCCTGTCGCTGGCCTTCCTGCTGCTGCTGGTGACCTTCC
>DATIDZ010000100.1:0-2812 GCA_035456045.1 Caldimonas sp. | reverse complement strand
CTCCGCGCAGGGCGAGCGCCTGCGCGTGACGCTCGAGAGCATCGGCGACGCCGTGATCACGACCGACGTCGACGGCCGCATCAGCAGCCTCAACGGCGTCGCCGAGTCGCTCACGGGCTGGCGCGCCGACGAGGCACGGGGGCAGCCGCTCGAGGCGGTCTTTCGCATCGTCAACGAATCGACGCGCGAGCCGGTCGAGAACCCCGCGACGCGCGCCTTGCGCGACGGCGTCGTCGTCGGGTTGGCCAACCACACGGTGCTCATCGGCAAGGACGGCACGGAGACGCCGATCGACGACAGCGCGGCGCCGATCCGCGACGCGCAGGACCGGGTGCACGGCTGCATCCTCGTCTTCCGCGACATCAGCCAGCGCAAGGCCGCCGAGCGCGAGATCGGCGCGGCGCAGACCCGGCTGCAGCGCGTCGTCACCGACATGGCGATCCCGACCATGGTCTTCGCCGACGACGGCGAGGTCGTGCTGGTCAACGCCGCCTGGACCGGCATCAGCGGCTACGGCGCCGACGAGCTGCGCACGCTCGCGGGGTGGACGAAGAACGCGTACCGCGAGCGGGCCGAGGCGATGGACGCCGTGATCGCGAGGCTGTTCGACCTCGAGGAGAGCATCGACAACGGCGAGCGCGAGATCACGACGGCGAGCGGCGAGAAGCGCATCTGGCACTTCGTCACCGCGCCGATCGGCCGCGACGCCAGGGGTCGTCGGATGCTGGTGACCAACGCCATCGACGTCACCGAGCGGCGCCGCCTCGAGCAGGCGCTCGCCGAGAAGGAAGCGCGCACGCGCCTGGCCATGGAGGCGGCGAACTACGGCGGCTGGGAGTGGGATCGCGGCAGCGGCGAGATGGTTTGGACCGACAAGATGCGCGAGCTTCTCGACGTCGGGCCGGAGGAGCCGGTCAGCTTCGAGCTGTTCCAGCAGCGCCTTCATCCCGACGACCGCCCCGAGCGCGAGCGCGCGATCGCCGAGGCCTGGACGACCGGCGTGCTCAGCGCCGAATACCGCGTCGTCCGGCGCGACGGCGAGCTGCGCTGGATCTCGTCGCGCGGCCGCGTGCTGCGCGGCGCCGACGGCAGCGAGCGGATGCTGGGCGTCATCGGCGACATCACCGAGCAGAAGCGCGCGCTCGCGGCGCTCGAGGATGCTGACCGGAGGAAGGACGAGTTCCTCGCCACCCTCGCGCACGAGCTGCGCAATCCGCTCGCGCCGCTGCGCAACTCGCTCGCCGTCCTGCAGCGCAGCGCCGGCCACCCGGCGACCTTCGAGAAGGCGAGCGGCGTGATGGAGCGCCAGCTCAGCCACCTCGTGCGCCTGATCGACGACCTGCTCGACGTCAGCCGCATCAGCCTCGACAAGCTGACGCTGCGCGTCGAACTCGCCGACCTGGGCGCGGTGGTCGAGCACGCGGTCGAGGCGAGCCGCCCCGCGGCCGAGCGCGCCGGCCACGTCCTCGAGGTGCACCTGCCGGAGCGTCCGGTCAAGCTGCAGGCCGACCGCGCGCGCCTGTCGCAGGTGTTCAGCAACCTGATCGGCAACGCCTGCAAGTTCACACCCGACGGCGGCCGGGTCGTGATCGATGCGCGCGCCGTCGGCGAGCACGCCGTCGTCAGCGTCCGCGACAACGGCATCGGCATCGCGCCCGACCGCATCGGCGGCGTGTTCGAGATGTTCTCGCAGATCGACAACTCGCTCGAGCGAACGCACGGCGGTCTCGGCATCGGCCTGACGCTGGTCCGGCGCCTGGTCGAGATGCACGGCGGCAGCGTCGTCGCGAAGAGCGCCGGGCTGGGCGAAGGCAGCGAGTTCGTCGTCACCCTGCCGCTGACGCAGGGCCTCGGCGACGTCGCGACCGGCAAGGCGCCGGCGGCCGCGGAACCGGCCGGCCGCCTGCGCATGCTCGTCGTCGACGACAACGGCGACAGCGCCGAGAGCCTGGCGCTGCTGCTCTCGCTCGCCGGCCACGAGACGCATGTCGCGCACACCGGTCCGGAGGCGCTCGATCGTGCCGACGCGCTGCGGCCCGACGCGGTCCTGCTCGACCTCGGCCTGCCGGGTCTCAACGGCTACGAGGTCTGCCGGCGGTTGCGCGCGGCCGCCTGGGCGCGCGAGATTCCGATCGTCGCGATCACCGGCTGGGGCCAGGCCGACGACCGCCAGCGCTCGAAGGACGCGGGCTTCGACGGCCACCTCGTCAAGCCCGTGGTGTTCGGCGAGCTGACGGCATTGCTCGACGAATCGCTGCGCTAGACTGCCCCGATCCCTTCGCTTGCCTCTTCCGAATTCATGGCCATCGCCGAGACCGATCTGCTGCGCGCCCTGCAGGCCGTGGTCGACCCCGAAACCGGCCGCGACCTGGTCTCCGCCAAGCAGCTCAGGAATCTGCGCATCGAAGGCGGCGACGTCGCCTTCGACGTCGAGCTCGGCTATCCCGCGCGCTCGCAGGCCGATTCGCTGCGCAAGGCGTTGATCGCGGCGGCGCGCAGCGTCGCCGGGGTTGCCAACGTGAGCGTCAACGTCGCCACGAAGATCATCGCCCACGCGGTGCAGCGCGGCGTCCAGCTGCTACCCAACGTGAAGAACATCGTCGCCGTCGCTTCCGGCAAGGGCGGCGTCGGCAAGAGCACGACCGCGGTCAACCTCGCGCTTGCGCTCGCCGCCGAGGGCGCCCGGGTCGGGATCCTCGACGCCGACATCTACGGTCCGAGCCAGCCGATGATGATGGGCATCGAGGGCCGGCCGGAGTCGAGCGACGGCAAGACGATGGAGCCGATGGAGAATTACGGCGTCCAGGTGATG
>DATIDZ010000099.1:0-5559 GCA_035456045.1 Caldimonas sp. | reverse complement strand
GCGATGGCGGTCAGCGACCAGATCATCGTGATGGAGCGCGGCCGCATCGCCCAGGCCGGCACGCCGCGCGAGCTGTACGAGCGGCCGCGCAACGAGTTCGTCGCCGGCTTCATGGGCGAGGCCGTGCTGTTCGATGCGCTCGCGATGGCCGACGGCACGATCCGCCTCGGGCCGATCGTCGTGCGCCCGGCGAAGGCGCGACCTCCCGGCAAGGCGAGGCTCGCGATCCGGCCGGAAGCCTGGCAGGTGCGCGCCCCGGGCGCGGGCGCGCTGGCCGCGACCGTCGCCCGGACCGCCTACCTCGGCCGCGCGCGCGAAACGACGTTCGACACCGAGCTCGGCCCGGTGTTCGTCGTCTCCGCCGACGAAGGCAGCGCCATCGAGCCGGGCGATGCCGCCAGCCTCGACCTCGGTCGATACGGCTATTCGGCGCTCGACGACTGAGCCGACGACCGAGCGCGAGAGGCCGCGAGCAGGCCCCTCCTTTCTCGGGCCGCCCGAGCGCCGAGCCGGGCGACCCGGCGAAGCGATACGATCCTTCGCCATGGCCGTCTCCCAAGCCGACAAGGCGCTTCGCCTGCGCGAGCTCCACGCCGGGCCGCGCGCTTTCGTCATCGCCAACGCGTTCGATCCCGGCTCGGCAGCGCTTCTCGCGCAGCTCGGCTTCGCCGCCCTCGCGACCTCGAGCGGCGCCGCCGCCGGCGTCCTCGGCCGCAAGGACGGCCAGCTGTCGCGCGACGAGGCGCTGGCGCACGCGCGCGCCATCGCCGCCGCGACCGAGCTGCCGGTCTCGGCCGACCTCGAGAACGGCTTCGGCGATTCGCCCGATGCCGTCGCCGAGACGATCCGCCGCGCCGCCGACACCGGCATCGCCGGCGCGTCGATCGAGGACCACAGCGGCGAGAAGGGCGCGCCGCTGTATCCGGTCGAGCTCGCTGCCGCGCGCATCGCCGCGGCCGTGCACGCGGCGCGCTCGCTGCCCTTCGCCGGGTTCGCGATCACCGCGCGCGCCGAGAACTTCTTCCGCGGCCGGCCCGACCTCGCCGACACCATCGCGCGCCTGACGGCGTACGAGGCCGCCGGCGCCGACGTGCTGTTCGCGCCGGCGCTGCCCGACCTCGAGGCAGTGCGCGCGGTCTGCGCCGCAGTCACCCGGCCGGTCAACTTCATGGTCGGCATCAAGGGCAAGTCGTGGGACCTCGCCGCGCTCGAGGCCGCCGGCGTGCGCCGCGTCAGCCTGGCGACGTCGCTGTGGCGCGCGGCGATGGCGGGCGTCAAGGCGGCAGCGACGGAAGTTCACGACAGCGGCACGTTCGGCTACATCGACCGCTTGTGACGGCCGCACGCACCCGACGATGACGGCCGGCTCCTCTTTCGGAACGGCGATGCCGGTCCCCCCGCGCGGCGACCGGACCGCCGCCTGGGCGGCGCTCGCCGGCCATTACGAGGCGCACGGTCGAGGCCTCGACCTGCGCGAGGCGTTCGCGCGCGATCCGCGCCGCGTCGAGTCGATGTGCTTCGACGCGCCCGAGGTCTTCGCCGACCTGTCGAAGAACCTGCTCGACACCGCGACGCTGCGCTTCCTCGCCGACCTGGCCCGCGAGTGCCGGCTCGAGGCGCAGCGCGACGCCATGCTCGCCGGTGCGGTCGTCAACAACACCGAGGGCCGGGCGGTGCTGCACACGGCCCTGCGCGCGCCGCGCGGCAGCGCGCCGTTCAGCGACGAGGTGCACGCCGTGCTCGACGCGATGCTGGCCTTTGCCGAGACGGTCCGCGCGCGCGCCGACGGCGCCGAGGCCGGGCGCCTGCGTCACGTCGTCAACATCGGCATCGGCGGCAGCGACCTTGGCCCGCAGATGGCGGTCCGAGCCCTGGCCGACGTCGCCCACCCCGGGCTGTCGTTCCACTTCGTCGCCAACGTCGACGGCGCCGACCTCGCCTCGGTGCTCGCGCGCGTCGCACCGGCGGAGACGCTCTTCGTCGTCGCCAGCAAGACGTTCACGACGCAGGAGACGATGACCAACGCCGAGACGGCGCGCGCGTGGTTCCTCGCCCAGGGCGGCACGCGGATCGAGGAGCATTTCGTGGCGGCGACGAGCAACGTCGAGGCGGCGGCGCGCTTCGGCATCACGCGCACCTTCGGCTTCTGGGACTGGGTCGGCGGCCGCTACTCGCTCTGGTCGGCGATCGGCCTGCCGATCGCGATCGCGATCGGCGCCATGCGCTTTCGCGAGATGCTCGCCGGCGCGCGCGCCATGGACGAGCACTTCGCGCAGGCGCCGGTCGAGCGCAACCTGCCGATGCTGCTCGGGCTCGTCGACGTCTGGTACCGCAACTTCCACGGCTTCACGAGCCGCTGCATCGCGCCGTACGCGCAGGCATTGCAGCGGCTGCCGGCCTACCTGCAGCAGCTCGAGATGGAAAGCAACGGCAAGCGCGTCGACCGCGGCGGCGCGCCGCTGCCTTTCGCGACGAGCCCGGTCGTCTGGGGCGAGCCCGGCACCAACGCGCAGCACGCCTATTTCCAGATGCTGCATCAGGGCAGCGACATCGTCCCCGTCGAGTTCATCCTGCTCGGCCGGTCGAGCGCCGTCGCGAGCGGCATCGCCGCCGAGGCGATCGAGCGGCAGCACCGCATGCTGCTCGCCAACGGACTCGCGCAGAGCCAGGCGCTGATGCAGGGTCGCAGGAGCACCGACGAGCCGCACCGCGACTTCCCGGGCAACCGGCCGAGCACCACCTTGCTGCTCGAGCGGCTGACGCCGCGCTCGCTCGGCGCGCTGCTCGCGCTCTACGAGCACCGGGTCTTCACCTCGGGCGCGCTCTGGGGCATCGACAGCTTCGACCAGTGGGGCGTCGAGCTGGGCAAGACGCTCGGGGCGCGGCTGCTGCCGCTGCTCGAGCCCGGCGCGGCCGTCCCCGGCGACCTCGATGCATCGACCGCCGGATTGCTGCGCCGGCTCGGCGCCCCGCCATGACGCGGCGCTGGCGGCTCTTCCCCAAGTACGCGCTGCTGATCATCACGCTGGTCGGCATCATGCTGATCACGAGCGGCGCGATCGGCATCTACTTCTCGTGGCGCGAGACCAAGGATCACCTCGTCGCCCTGCAGGTCGAGAAGGCGCAGAACGCCGCCAACCGGATCGAGCAGTACATCCTCGAGATCGAGCACCAGCTCAGCTGGACCGCGCTGCCCCGCGCCGACGCCGACGGCGATGCGCTCGAGTCGCGCCGCATCGAGTACCTCAAGCTGCAGCGCCAGGCGCCGGCGATCACTGAGGTGGTGTGGATCGACCCAAAGGGCCGCGAGCAGCTGCGCATCTCGCGCCTCGCGATGGATGCGATCGGCAGCGGCACCGACCTGTCGAGCGATCCGAAGTTCCGGCTCGTCTCGACGGGCGCCGTGCCGGTGTATTACGGACCGGTCTATTTCCGCAAGGGCACCGAGCCGTACATGACGATCGCGCGCCCTGCGGGCAGCGGTGGCGGCGTGACGGCCGCGGAGGTCAACCTCAAGTTCGTCTGGGACGTCGTCTCGCGGATCAAGATCGGGACCGCGGGCCTGGCCTATGTCGTCGACGCGGACGGCGTGCTGATCGCGCATCCCGACATCAGCCTGGTGCTGAAGAAGTCGGACCTGAAATCGCTGCCGCAGGTCGCCGCGCGCGATGCGCCCCCGACGAAGGCATCGCCGCCCGGCCGCGACCTGCAGGGCAACGAGGTGTTCGCCGCGCACGCGCCGATCCCGACGCTCAAGTGGACGGTGTTCGTCGAGACGCCGAGCGCCGAGGCGTTCGCGCCCCTCTACGCCTCGATCCTGCGCGCCGCGCTGCTCCTCGCCGCGGGCCTCGTCGTCGCCGCGGCGGCGAGCTTCTTCATCGCCCGCGCCCTGGTCCGCCCGTTGCAGGCGTTGCAGCAGGGCGCCGCACGGATCGGCGCGGGCGAGCTCGAGCACCGCATCGAGGTCAAGACCGGCGACGAGCTCGAGAACCTCGCCGCCGAGTTCAACAAGATGGGGTCGGAGCTCAAGGAGTCGTACGCGGGCCTCGAGCGCAAGGTCAGCGAGCGAACCGCCGAGCTGAGCGAGACGCTCGAGCAGCAGACGGTCACCGCCGAGGTGCTGCGCGTGATCAGCGCCTCGGTCTCCGACGCGCAGCCGGTGTTCGAGAAAATCACGCAAAGCTGCGAGCGGCTCTTCGTCGGGACGCGCGTCGGCATCAACCTGGTCGGCGTCGACGGCAAGATCCACCTGGCGGCGTACGGAGGACCCAAACGCGAGCAGTTCGCCGCGCTCTTTCCGATCTCGCTGGACGACGAGAGCGGCACGGGGACGGCGATTCGCGAACGCCGCGTGATGCACTATCCCGACATCGAGAAGGCGGCCGACGTGCCGCGCCTCGTTCGCCTCGGCGCCGCCGCGACCGGCACCCGGTCGGTGATCTTCGCCCCGATGGTCCTCGACGACCGCGGCATCGGCGCGATCACCGTCGCGCGCGACTTCGTCGGCCCGTTCTCGGCCAACGAGATCGCCCTGCTCAAGACCTTCGCCGACCAGGCGGTGATCGCGATCGAGAACGCGCGCCTGTTCAACGAGACGCAGGAGGCGCTCGAGCGGCAGACCGCGACGGCCGAGGTGCTGAGCGTGATCAGCGGGTCGGTCGCCGACAGCAGGCCGGTCTTCGACAAGATCCTGGAGAGCTGCCAGCGCCTGTTCGCCAGCAACGAGCAGGGCATCCTTCTCCTGGGCGATGACGACCAGCTGCACCTCGGGGCGCACCACGGGGCCGCGCGCGAGCGCCTCGAGCAGCTGTTCCCGGTTCCCCGCGCTGTCGGCGGCGATGCGGCGGTCCGCGAGCGCAGCGTCATTCACATCAAGGACGTGCTCGGCGACCCCGACGTCGCCCCGGGACTGCGCGCCATCGCCGAGCAAATCGGCGTCGGCACGTACTCGCAGGTGATCGCGCCGATGCTCTGGAAGGGCGAGTCGATCGGCAGCCTCTACGTGATCCGCCAGCCGGCGGTCGGCTTCGGCGAGAAGGAGATCGGCCTGCTTCGCACCTTCGCCGACCAGGCGGTGATCGCGATCCAGAACGCGCGCCTGTTCAACGAGACGAAGGAGGCGCTCGAGCAGCAGACCGCGACCGCCGACGTGCTGCAGGTGATCAGCGGCTCGCTCGCCGACACCCAGCCCGTGTTCGAAAGGATCCTCGACAGCTGCGAGCGCCTGTTCAACAGCACCGGCCTGGGCATGTTCGTGCGGACCGACGACGGCACGCTGCGAATGGCTGCATCGCGCACGAAGAGCGCCAAGTCGGCCGAGATCCTGGCGCTGGCCACCGAGCGACCCGGGCAGCCGGGGACGCGTTCGCCGGTCGGCGCCGCGATCCGCGAGTGCCGCATGCTGCACCACGACGACGTGCGCGGCGGCCCCGAGGCGCCCGACAACCTGCGCCACCTGGCCGACCGCGTCGCCGACTACTCGATCGTCGTCGCGCCGCTGCTCCACGCAGGGTCCACGCAAGGGACCGGCGCACTGCTCGTCGTTCGCGATCCCGCCCG
>DATIDZ010000098.1:0-22677 GCA_035456045.1 Caldimonas sp. | reverse complement strand
AGCTAAGTGGCAGCGAGTCTTGGAATCCGGCCGTCAGCTCCCGGGTCGACTCGGGGCTCTCCCGCTCTGGGCCGATCCGACCGAAAGCTGCCGTTCGAATTGGCCCAACCGCCAGCGGACGGTCCCATGTGCCCGCACTTGCTCACCCTTGACCCCAAGGCGTGGCCGCGCGTCTCCTTCAAGCGTTCGTCAGATTCCCCGTTGATTCCAGGAGCCTCTGCTTTCCGGCGCTCCGCCCCTCGCGCGATGCTTTGACATCCGTCCGCTTAAGCAGCTTGGACCGCCTTCGAGTCGCACGTTCTTGACACCGTTTAGAGATGCAGTGTCACATGGCTGAGCTCTTAAACCCCTTCTCGATACGATCAATCTTCTGCAGAAGAGAGGGCAGAGCAGCGCCTGCAAGCGAACAAGTGCAGGCGTGGCGCGAACCAACTGCGGCGATCCTTCGTGCGGGCCTTCCGCGCACCAGAACCCGCAGCGGGCCGGATCCGGCCTTCGCCACTGTGCGCTGTTCCGAGACGCACCTTGACCCTTTGGCGCCGCACCGCCAAACTCGCGCACCCCGATGGCGAAGCCATGAGATGCGAGTCAGATCGCTCGATCGATGACAACGCAAGCCGGGTCGAAGGACCTTCAACGTTTCGCGGCGCGGAGAATCAAGCATGCAACGCCGAAGCGATGCAGTCCCCTCGGCCGACGGCGTTTCAATCCGCTATGACCTGAGCGGAGACGGAGAAACGACGCTGATCTTCGTGCACGGCTGGTGCTGCGACCGCCGTATCTGGAACCGGCAAGCCGACCATTCGGCCGCGCGGTACCGCGTTGTCTGTCTCGACCTCGCCGGGCACGGGGAGTCCGGACAAGACCGAGAGAAGTTCACGATCTCGGCGTTTGGCCAAGACGTCGTTGCCGTGGTGAACCATCTCGCGCTCGATCGGGTTGTCTTGATCGGACACTCGATGGGTGGCGGGGTCATCGTCGAGGCAGCGCGCCACCTCGGAAGCGGCGTCATCGGTCTGGTCGGCGTCGATACCTTGTGGGACGTCGAGGGGGAGCGCTCGCAGGACGAGGTTGCGGCGTTCATGCTCCCTTTTCGCGCCGACTTCGCCAAGGCGGCCCGAGGCTTCGTCCGCACGATGTTCACATCGACCTTCGATCCGGAACACGCTGAGGCGCTCATCTCCGCCATCGTCGCGTGTCCTGCACAGGTCGGGACCGAAGCTCTCGAATCGGCCATGGGCAATGGTCGAAATCTTCGAGCCGGCCTCGACGAGATCAGTGCTCCGATCGAGTTGATCAACTCACCTCACTGGCAGCCCACGAATGTCGAGGGAGCTCGGCGGCGAGGAATCGATGTCAGGGTGCTGGCGGGCGTCGGCCACTTCGTGATGCTGGACGATTGCGATGGCCTGAACCAGCTTCTCGATGCTGCTGTCCACAGATTCGACCAGGCGAGCGGTCGCCAGTGAAAGCGACGCGTCCGCTTCGATTCGCATCGGACGTCGGAGTGGGTGAAGGGTTTGACGACACCGTAAACGTCCTTGATCGAATCGCACCAAAGGAAACGCGATGCCCGCCTACATGATCGCCCTGAACAGGACTCTGCGTGATCGACGAAAGCTGGAAGAGTATTGGAAGGCGGCAGGCCCGACGTTCGAAGGTCTGGGCGCAAAGCGGCTGGCCCTCTACACGCCGCTCGTCCTGCTGGAGATGATGGGCCCGCTCGACGGTGCCGTCGTGATCGAATTTCCAGACCTCGAGACGGCCAAAGGCTGGTACGAGAGTCCAGCCTATCAAGAGGCCAAGCAGCTCAGGAGCGGTGCCGCTGATGTCGAAATATTCCTCATCGACGGCGGCACGGTCCGCCCCGAAGACCGTATGGCGCACAAGCGTGAACTGCGATGAGGCGGGCGCCGGCCTCGCCCTCGAGCGCACCTTCCCGTGTCGCGCCATGTGGGCCGCCGCCGTGTTCCTAGGAAGCATGCCGTGAGGACGGAATGCATCGAGATCGCGGAACGCTTCTGCGGCCCACCGAACTCCGGAAACGGAGGCTATGTGTGCGGACTTCTGGCCAAACACTTGACTGGAACGGTGACCGTCCGCTTGAAGGCACCCCCGCCCCTGAAGACGAAGCTGCGCCGCGAGTGGACGAACGACTCGGCGCGTCTGTTGCATGACTCGGCGGTGATCGGTGAAGCGAGGACGTCGGAGCTGCGACTGGAGCTGCCGAACTGCTCGACGCTGGCACAAGCCGAGTGCGCCGCTACAGCCTTTCCAGGCTTCGTGAGTCACCTTTTTCCGCGCTGCTTCGTCTGTGGACCCGCTCGTGAGGCTGGAGACGGGCTGCGCATCTTCTCGAGCCCACTGCAGGGCCAGGCCTTGCACGCGGCCCCTTGGGTCCCGCACGAGTCCCTTGCGGACGACCGCGGCGACGTAGCGACCGAGTTCATCTGGGCAGCGCTCGACTGCCCGAGCGGGTTCGCCGTGCTCCCGGTGCCCGAGGGAACGGCCATCGTTCTGGGCGAACTGTGCGCTTCACTGGAGGGTTCACTAAAGGCTGGGCAACCTACCGTGGTCACCTCCTGGCCCATCGCTCATGAGGGTCGCCGCCGGACCGCCGGTACCGCGATACACACGACAGCCGGGCGGCTCATCGCCACAGCTCGAGCAGTCTGGATCGAGGTGCCCCATCGTCAATGGGCTCCTTCGAACTGATCGTGGCAAAGGCGCCTGCCTCGTAGCCGAGCAGAACATTCACCCGTGTCCGGCTTCCGCCCAGGCTTGCTCGGTCGTGAACGCTTGGACCTCGATGGCCAGCAGCACCTGGGCGACCGTGGCGATCGCGGCGCCAACCAGGAGCGCACCGATCAGCGCGATCGCGCGCTGCACGCCGGCGGGGGGGCCGGCCCGGCGCACCGGCTGGACGACGATCATCATCACCATCGCCGCGACCACGAACGATTGAAAGCATTCCCGGAGGTCGCGGAAGAATTCGAAGAACGGCGTGGGGCCGAACCCCGCGCTCCTGACGGCCAGGAACAGCGAGAAGAGAAAGACCACCGCGACCGCGAAGACGAACGTGCGCATCTCCTCGGCGGCGATCGCGCGAAGCTGGGCCGGCATTCTGCTTCGCATGGCTCGGGGCGTCCTGGGTTCTGGCCGCGAAGCCGCGGCGTTGGGATCATCCGGGTGCCCATTCGTCGATGTCAATCGAAAGCCTGATGGCAGGGCGAGGGGCGCCCCGGAAGATCTCTTGAGGGCTTGTCTGCGCTGTTCGATCAGCGACGGGGCACAGTAGCAGCGCGTCGCGGAGGCGCCTGTTCGATTGCGACGAGTCGGCGAAATCCCGCCCTGAATGTGTTTGACGCACGACCAGCGCCGATGAGCCGGCGCGGGCGCCACGCGATGCCCATCGCGTCGACCCCGACGGGCGAACCACCGAGCGCTGCGCGCCGCGCAACGCCAGGCGGCGTCGGGTTGTCCGTCGCACCGATCGGCGTTGGCGCTGCAGCCGATCGATATCCATTGACGAGGGTCAAACGCGCGCCGCGCCGAGGTGTGACGATGGCGGTGCAACAGGAGCAACGACCGTGACCACGTCGAGCAAGCTCTACATCGTTCCGACCGACCGCTGGTACATCGAGCGGACGGTGTGGCTCATCGCCGGGATCGTGCTGCTCGCGGCCACGTCGCTCGCGGCGCTCGTCGATCCGCTCTTCGTCCTCGCCGTCGCGGCGACCGGCGCCGCATCGATCGTCGTGGCGCTCACCGGCTTCTGCGTGGTCGGCAACGTGCTGGTCCGCCTCGGGTTCCGCCCGGCTCTGGCCCGCCGTGGGTGGGCGCCGGGCGATCTCTACTTCATGCAGACGGATGCCTGGTTCCTCGAGCGGCGCATCTATCTGGTCGTCGGCATCAACCTGATCCTCGCCTCCTGCCTGTCGCTCCTGCACAGCCCGTGGTGGCTGGGCTTCACGGGGTTCGTCGGCGGCGCCATGGTCTGGTTCGCCGCGACGGGGTTCTGCATCATGGCCAACGGGCTGTACTGGCTCGGCGCGGAGCCGCGCCTGGCCCCCGGCCGCGTCGCGGCTCATGCCGACGGCGCCCGCGCGCCCGCCCGATAGGCGCCCGCGCCGCAAGCTCGTCGCTATCAGCCGGGCACGAGCGCGACGCAGCGCAGCGCCTCGGTCAACACATCAACGCCTCGGGCAACGCATCAGCGGATCGATCGTCAGCCGCTCGGCGACGAGCGACGCCGCCGGCCGATCGCATGCTTTTGCGATGGGTCAACCCGCGCCGATCGGTTTGGCCGACGATGGGTCGACGCGGCAACGGGCCGCGGGAGAGGCGAGGTCGTGAAGGCGATCGCTGAGGACAGGGCGTACAACGACGCTGCCGAAGCGGCCATCGCGCGCGTTCTCGCCGCCGAGCGCGAGGCGCGCGAGGCGATCGAGCGGGCGCGGCTCGAGGTCGACGGGATCGTCGAGCGCGCGCGACTCGGCGCCCGAGCCCTCGACGAGCGCACGGCGCGCCGCGTCCGCGCGGTGGTCGACGCGTTCGAGCGCGAGCTGGCCGAGCGCCTCGCCGGGATCGAGGCCGCTGCCGAGCAGGCCGCTCGTCCGCAGCCGTTCTCGCCGGACGAGACGGCGGCGCTTCAACGCGCGGTCCGTGCCCTCGCGGTGGAGCTCATCACGGCACCGCCATGATCGAGTGCGGCAGCCTCGACTACGCGCAGGGGCGCATCGGCGCACGCCACGGCGAGCGCTTGCGCGAGGCCGATTGGCATCGCATCGAGGTGCTGCGCGATCTCCGGCCGCTGCTCGAGCTGGCGCGCAGCACCGCGCTGCGGCCGTGGCTCGCGGGCATCGATGCCGACAGCAGCGTCCATCGGATCGAAGCAGCGCTGCGCGCTCGCTGGCGCGCCATCGTCGCCGAGGTCGCCGGCTGGATGCCGGCCGGCTGGCGGCCGGCGCTCGCCTGGTGGGCGGCTCTTCCCGACCTCGCGCCGCTCCAGCATCTCGCGCGCGGCGAGGCGCCGGTGGCGTGGATGCGCGACGACGACGTCTGGCGCGAGCTCTGCGCGAGCGCGCCCGAGGCGCGCGCCGCGCGACTCGGCGAAGGACCGCTCGCGCCGTTGGCGCCCGCGTGGTCGGCGCCGCAGACGCTGCCGCGTGTATGGCACGCGGAATGGCGTCGGCGCTGGCCCCGGCAGGGGCGCGAGGCCGGCGACATGCTCGAGCGCCTCGCTCACGTCCTCATCGCGCACGAGCGCGGGTTCTCGGTCGCATCGAGCGGGCAAGGCTGGCTGCTCCGCGCGTCGCTGCGAGCCCATCTCGCGTTGCTGCTGCGCCGCGCCGCGCTCCATCCCGCCGCGGCGTTCATCCACCTCGCGCTGTGCGCGCTCGACCTCGAGCGGCTGCGCGCCGAGCTCGTTCGGCGCGTCGTGTTCGCGCGCCGGCCGGTGGCCTAGGCCTCGCCATGCTGCGACCTCGCCCCGCCCGCTGGTTCGAGATCCTGGCCGCGCGCGACGACGCGACGCTCGTGCTCGAGGCCCTGGCGCGCACCGGCGCGGTCGAGCTCGAGGCGCGCAGCAGCATCGGTCTGCCCGCGGCGTTCGCCGACGTGCTGCCGCTGCTGGCGCAATACGCGGAACTGGCGGCGCGCTATCGCGCCTACTGGCCGCCCGCAGAGACATGCCGGCCCTCCGCGTTTCCCGAGACGCCGGTCGCTGCGCTGCAGCGCAGCCTGGCGATCGTGCGGGCGTGGGCGGCGGAGAGCGAGCCGGTGATCCAGGCCTTGCAGCGCGACGAAGCCGAGCGTCGCGAGCTGCGCCTCTGGCAGCCGGTGCTCGAGCCGCTCGCGCGGCGCGCGCTCGATCCCGCGCTGCTCGCCGGCGCCGGGCCATGGCTCGCCGTGAGGCTCTTCGTGCTGCCGCCCGGCGGCGGATCGGATCCGGTGGCCCAGGTCGGCGCCGGCGCGCTCGACACCTTGTCGTGCACGCTCGACGTCGGCGGCGCGACCCATCTGCTCGTCGCCGGGCCGCCCGAGACGCTGCAGTCGGTGACGCAGGCGGTGACGGCGCTCAAGGGCAGCGCGCACGCGGTGCCGGCCTGGCTCGGGGCCGATGCCGCGCGCAACCAGGCCCTCTTCGGCGCGCGCCTGGCCGAGCTCGATCGCGAGATCGCCGAGCTCGGCGCGACGATCGTCTCGCTGAACGCTCGACACGGTCTGGCGTGCGCCCTGGGCGACTCGAATCGCCTGCAGTGGGTCCTTCAGAACGTGCACGCGCTCGAGGCGGGGGAGCTGCTGTGCTGGGTCACCGGCTGGTCGAGCGAGCCGCGTGTGCAGGCGCTGGCGCAGGCCCTTCGGGACAGCGGCGCACGCGCGCTGCCGCACCACGGCACGCCACCGGCTGACGCGCGCGCGCCGCTGCTGCTGAGCAACCCGCGCTGGGCGCGGCCGTTCGAGCTCTTCAGCCGCGCCTTCGGCATGCCGGGCTCGACCGAGGCCGACCCGAGCGCGCTGCTCGCGATCGCGGTGCCGCTGATGTTCGGCTACATGTTCGGCGACGTCGGCCAGGGCCTCGTGCTCGCCGCTGCGGGCGCCTGGTTCCGCAAGCGCCACGAGGTGGCGCGCCTGCTCATGGTCGGCGGCCTCGCCGCGACCGCATTCGGCTTCCTGTTCGGCAGCGTCTTCAGCGTGCACGGGCTCGTGCCGGCGCTCTGGCTGCATCCGCTCGACGCGCCGTTGACCCTGCTGCTCGCGCCTCTGGTGGGCGGCGTCGTCCTGCTGACCGTGGGTCTCGGTCTCAACGCGCTCGAGGCGCGCTGGGACGGCGAGATGCGTCGCTGGCTCCTGACCGACGCGGCGCTGATCGTCGTCTACCTCGGCCTGCTCGCCGCGTTCCTTGCGCCCGCCGGCCTGCTCGCGGCAGCCCTCGGCGTGCTCTGGTTCTGCATCGGTCATGCAGTGATCGAGCGACGCGTCGCGGCCGCCCTCGGCGCCGTCGGCGAGGCGATCGAGAAAACGCTGCAGATCCTCATCAACACGCTGTCGTTCGCCCGGGTCGGCGCCTTCGCCCTGGCCCACGCCGGCTTGTCGTCGGCCGTGGTCACGCTCGCCGAGGCGGCCGAGAGCGTCGTCGCCAAGGCGCTGATCCTCATCCTCGGCAACGCGCTCGTGATCGTGCTCGAGGCGATGGTGGTGTCGATCCAGACGACGCGTCTCGTCCTGTTCGAGTTCTTTGCCCGCTTCATGCAGGGGCAGGGGCGCGCGTTCCGCCCCTTGCCTGCGCCGCCCTTCGTCTACCAGGAGACCTCGCGATGAACAAGAAGAAGCCGTCAACCGCCGTCGCGCTCGCGCTCCTCGGCGCGACGCTCGTGGGCCTCGCCGCCACGATGCTCCTGCTGTGGCCGCCCGACGCGCGCGCGGCGACCGGCGCGGCCGCGACCGGCGTGCTCGATGCGAGCTGGGTCTTCATCGGCGCCGCCCTCGCGACCGGCATGTCGGCGCTCGGCGCCGGCTTCGCCGTCGCCAAGGTCGGCACCGCGGCCGTCGGCGCGCTCGCCGAGAAGCCCGAGCTGTTCGGCCGGCTCCTGATCTTCATCGGCCTGGCCGAAGGGATCGCGATCTACGGGCTCATCGTGTCGATCCTGATGCTCAACCGGCTCGGGGGATGAGCGTGCCCCTTTACCTGGGCGACGAGGTCAGCGCGGCCGGCTACCGGCTCGCCGGCGTGCGCGTGCGGACGCCCGCGCCGGGCGAGGCCACGGCCGCGCTCGCCGAGGCCTGCGCGCAGGCGCCGCTGGTGCTCGTGTCGTCGGCCGTTGCCGCCGCGATCGGCGAGCGGGCGTTGCGTGCCGCGCTGTCGGCCCTCGCGCCGCTGGTGGTCGTCGTTCCCGATCTCGAGGGCGACATCCCGGTGCCCGATCTCGCCGCGCGACTGCGCGCACAACTGGGTCTCGAGGCATGACGCACCTCGAGGCCGATCTCGGTGTCGGACGCGCGATGCAAGCGATGCTCGACCTGATCGCGTCGCATCGCGCCCGCATGTGCGACCAGATCCTGGGCGAGGCCCATGCCCGCGCACAGGCGCTGCGCAGCCAGGCCGGCGCCGCGGCGCGCACGCGAATGCGCCAGGCCTTCGACGAGCAGCGACAGCGGCGGCGCGAGCGCATCGCCGCGGCCGAGGCGCGCCTCGCGAACCAGCGTCGCCTGCACGAGCAGCAGCGCCTCGCGGCGTCGCTGCGGCTCGCGTCGGAGCAACTGCCCTCGGAGCTGAAGGCGCTCTGGCAGCAGGGCGAGACGCGCGCCGCGTGGGTCCGGGCGGTGCTGGCCGCGGCACGGCTGCGCTTGCGCGAAGGCCCGTGGCACATCGTCCACGCTGCCGGCTGGTCCGAGGAGGAGCGCGAGCGCCTGGTCCTGACCTCCGGCATGGTGCCGTCGCCGCCGCCGCGCTTCGATGCGGATCCCGGCATCGTCGCCGGCCTCAAGATCATCTCGAACCGCAACGTCCTCGACGGCACGATCGAAGGGCTCCTCTCCGACCCGGCCGAATTCGAGGCCCGCCTGCTGCGGCGTCTCGAGGCTTCGTCGTCATGAGCGTCGCCATCGTGCGCTGGATCGCCGGCCCCGTGCTGCACGCGGTGAAGCAGGGGCCGTTCGTGCTGCGCGAATCGGTACGCGTCGGGCCTCAGGCGCTGCTCGGCGAGGTGGTGCGCATCCGCGACGACGAGATCGTCGTCCAGGTCTACGAGGACACGTCGGGCCTGCGTCCCGGCAGCGAAGTCCACGGCGACGGATTGCCGCTGTCGATCCGCCTCGGCCCCGGCCTGCTCGGTCGCATCTTCGACGGCCTCCTGCGACCGCTCTCGGGCACCGATTCGGCCTATGTGAAACCCGGGATGCGCAGCAGCGCCGCCATGCGCTGGCACTTCGAGCCGTGCATCGCCGTCGGCGACGTGCTCGCGCCGGGCGCCGTGATCGGCACGGCCAGCGGCGACGCAGGCCGCCCGCAGCGCTGCCTCGCGCCGCCCGAGGTCGGCGGCGTCGTCGAGTCGGTCGCCGCCGCGGGCGAGCATGCCGACGACGCCGTCGTCTGCGTGGTGCGCCAGGGCGACGGTCGCCGGCGCGAGCTCGCGATGAGCCACGTCTGGCCGGTGCGCCGGCCGCGGCCGGTGGCGAGGAGGTTGCCGGCGCAGACGCCGCTCGTCACCGGCCAGCGCATCCTCGACTCGCTCTTTCCGATCGCGCTCGGCGGCAAAGCGGCGATCCCCGGCGGCTTCGGCACCGGCAAGACGGTGCTGCTCGAGGCGCTCGCCAAGGGCTGTGCCGCCGACGTCATCGTCTACCTCGGCTGCGGCGAGCGCGGCAACGAGCTGGCCGGCGTGCTCGACGAATTTCCGGCCCTGACCGACCCGCGCACGAGTCGGCCGTTGATGGAGCGCACGGTCATCATCGCCAACACGTCGAACATGCCGGTGGCGGCTCGCGAGGCGAGCATCTATTGCGCGATCACCGTCGCCGAGTACTTCCGCGACCAGGGCCTGCACGTCGCGCTGATGGCCGATTCGACGAGCCGCTGGGCCGAAGCGCTGCGCGAGGTCTCGGGCCGCTTCGGCGAGCTGCCGGGCGAAGGCGGCTATCCGGCGTACCTGTCGAGCCGGCTGGCCGACTTCTACGAGCGCGCGGCCTGCGTCGACACGCTCGCGGGCGACACCGGATCGGTGACCGTGATGGGTGCCATCAGCCCGCCCTCGGGCGACTTCTCCGAGCCCGTGACGAGCCACACGAAGCGCTACGTCAAGGCCTTCTGGGCCCTCGACGTCAAGCGCGCGCAGGCGCGCTTCTATCCGGCCATCCACCCGCTGCAGTCGTACGCCGAAGATGCCGCCGAGTTCGCGCCGTGGTGGGCGACGCAGGGCAACGGCCGCTGGCTCGCGTTGCGCAGGCGCTTTCTCACCTTGCTCGACGAGCAGGCGCAGCTCGAGCGCATGGCCCGCATCATCGGCAAGGATGCGATGCCGGCGGCGCAGCAGCTGACGCTGCTCTGCGCCGAGCTCGTCGGCGAGGCGTTCCTGCGCCAGTCGGCGTTCTCCGAGATCGACCGCGTCTGCAACCCGCCGCGCCAGGCCGCGATGATGCGGCTGCTCGGTCGCTTCATCGATCTGGCCGAGGCGGCCCTGGCGGCCGGCGTCGAGCCCGACCGCATCGCCGCCCTCGACTGCCTGCGCGCGGTGCAGCGGATGGGCGAGGACATCGGCGACGCCGAGCTCGGGCGACTCGCCGAGCTCGAGGCCCGGGTCGAGCGCGAGTTCGCGCAGCTCGCGCCGGCGAAGGAGGCGAGCGATGCAGCTCACGGTTGAAGGCGCGGCGACGCGGCTCGAAGGGCCGCTGCTGTTCCTGCGCCGCACGCTCGACGTCGGCCTCCAGGACGCGGTCGAGGTGCGCGGAAGCGACGGTCGGCCGCGGCTCGGCCGCGTCGCCGCGATCGACGAGCAGTTCCTGACCATCGAGGTGCTCGAGTCGACCGCCGGCATGGCGCTCGAGAGCACCGTCGTGCGCTTTCGCGGCGAGCCGCTCGCTTTCGGCCTCGGGCCCGGTCTGCTCGGTCGTGTGTTCAACGGCGTCGGCCAGGTCATCGACGGCGGCCCGCCGGTCGCCGTGCACCGGCGCATGCCGATCGACGGACTGCCGATGAATCCGGTGGCGCGCGCGATGCCGCGCGACTTCATCGAGACCGGCGTCACCGCGCTCGACCTGCTGAACAGCCTCGTGCGCGGCCAGAAGCTGCCGTTGTTCTCGGGCGGCGGCCTGCCCCACGACCGGCTGGCGGTCGACATCGCGAGCCACGCTCGCCTGCGCCAGGGAGACGAGGACTTCGTCATCGTCTTCGCCGGCATCGGCGTGCCGCACGACAGCGCCGAGTACTTCCGGCGCAGCCTCGAGCAGCGTGGCGCGCTCGAGCGCACCGCGCTGTTCCTCAACCTCGCCAGCGACTCGAGCACGCAGCGCCTGTTGACGCCGCGCTTCGCGCTCAGCGCCGCCGAGTACCTGGCGTTCGAGCTCGGCAAGCACGTCCTGGTGATCCTCACCGACATGACCAACTACTGCGAGGCGCTGCGCGAGGTGTCGTCGAGCAAGGGCGAGATCCCGAGCCGCAAGGGCTTTCCGGGCTACCTCTATTCCGACCTGGCGACGCTGTTCGAGCGTGCCGGCTGCCTGCGCGGCTCGCGCGGGACGCTGACGCAGCTGTCCATCCTGACCATGCCGGCCGACGACATCGGCCACCCGATCCCCGACCTCACGGGCTACATCACCGAAGGACAGATCGTGCTGTCGCGCGACCTCGACCGGCGCGCCATCGACCCGCCCGTGAACGTGCTGCCCAGCCTGTCGCGGCTGATGAAGGACGGCATCGGCGCCCGCTACACGCACGCCGATCATCCGGCGCTGGCGAGCCAGCTCTACGCCGCCTACGCGCGCGCCGCGCAGGTGCGCGTGCTCGCGAGCGTCGTCGGCGTCGAGGGCCTGGTCGATGCCGACCGCAGGTACCTCGCGTTCGGCACTGCGTTCGAGCAGAACCTCGTCAGCCAGACCGAGGCGCGCACGCTCGAGCAGAGCATGGCGATCGGATGGAAGCTGCTCGCCGACCTGCCGAGGAGCGAGCTCACGCGCCTGTCGGACGCACAGATCGCCGCCCATCTCGAGAGCCGGCCGTGAGCGACGTCAACCCGACCCGCAGCGTCGCCGTCGAGATGAAGGACGAGCGCCGGGCGATGCACGAGGGCTACGTCTTCCTCGACGAGAAGTGCCTGCTGCTGGCCGGCGAGATCCTGGCCGAGCTCGGCCGCTACGGTCGCCTGCGGCGCGAGTTGCTGTCGTCGCACGAGGCGGCGCTCGACGCGCTGCGCGCGGCGGCGCTGCGCCACGGCCTCGACGGGCTGCAGGTCTATCCGCCGGCCGACCTCGCGTCCGCATCGGTGCGCCGGCGCGCGCGCTCGCTGATGGGCGTGCGCCTGCAGGCGGCGGAGCTCGACGGGACGCCGCAGCCCGCGCCGGCCGCCGTCGACCGCTCGCCCGAAGGCGAGGCGTGTCGTCGCGCCTTCGCTGCGGTCGTCGCCGCCGCCGTCCCGCTCGCGGCGTCGTCGGGCAACCTCGAGCGCCTCTCGCTCGAATACCGGCGCTCGGTGCGCAGGGCGCGCGCCCTGCAGGACGTGATGCTGCCCGAGCTCGATCGCTCGATCGCCGACATCGAGAGCCGGCTCGAGGAGCTCGAGCAGGAAGACGCCATCTGGATGCGCAGCGCCGCGGGCGACGGCCCGGACGCAGCGTCGGAAGTCGCAAGCGAGACCGGCCTCGAGGTGGGCTAGGCGCGTCGTTCCTCCGCTCCGCTCAGGCCGCCGGCTTCGGCATCGCGGGGAATGCCGACGCTGCGCTCCGGAAGCCTCCCATGGTGAGCAGAAGGCCGACGATCAGGCAGGGATAGACGAGCAGTTGCCACATGCCGATGCTCGTGTCGTGCCAGACCCTGACGCTCTCCAGCGCCGCGGCCAAGGGCACGCCCGTGGGCGGCGCGGCCGCAAGGAGCATGACGAGGCCGCGCATGCGCGGCACCCCCGGCGTCCGCCCTGCGTTCGCCGGCGCCGTGAGGACCCAGCGCATGGCGCGCCAGCCGGCCACCAGCGACGCGGCGATGAGGAGCAGCGTCGGCAGGAAGAAGGTGATCCAGCTCCAGTCGGCGCGGTAACCGTAGCTGCGCGGCGTGCGCAGCGCCGAGGCGGCGCCGCGTTCGACGTACCAGGCCAGCAGCAGCCCGACCGCGATCGCCAGGACTGCAAGGATCGAGATCATCAGGCGACGCATGCCGGGCCTCCTCTTCGCGATGCGAGGACGGCATGATGGACCGGCGGCGCGCCACGCTGGCGAGAAGCGGCGTCGTCGCGGCCGGCGGCCCCCTCGGTAGCGACCGACGCTACATCGGGCTCGCGGTGACCCGTTCGCCCTCGGCCGCCGGCCGGAGCGAGCGAACCGGCGTCTCGGGTCGACGCGCGAGCCGCCACTGCAGCACGAGGTTCGCCGCGACCGAGAAGGTGTTGAGGACGTAGAGCCAGAAGACCGCCGGCAGCGCGTGCGCGGACGTCGCCCAGGCCAGCTTGGCGAGCGCGCCGGCGACGTAGCCGCACAGGATGATCGCCGTGAACGCCATGCCCTTGCCCTCCGCCTTCCCGGTGCGCAGCATGCGCAGGTTCGCCAGCGGCCAGGCGACGCCGAAGCAGATCAGCATCACGGCTTCCAGCATCATCGGCAGCAGGTTCGGGTCGACAAGGACGGCAAGGCTCATGGGGACTCCGGGGCTCGGACGGCGGCCGGCGGGTGCCGGCGACGCCGCGGCGGGCCGATCTGCCCTCCTGCTCCCTGATACGGAACGGCGCGCCGGAACCGGACACGCTCGTCGGTCTAGACGAGCGCCGGCAGGCGGATCTCGAACTCGCTGCCCTTGCCGAGGCCTTCGCTGCGCGCCTCGATCGTCCCGCCGTGCAGCTCGACCAGCCCGCGCGCGAGCGCGAGGCCGATGCCTTGCCCGCCCTGCGAGCGATTGAGCGCGGACTCGACCTGGCCGAACATCTTGAAGATGCGGCCGAGGTGCTCCTCGGCGATGCCGATGCCGGTGTCCTTGATCCTGATCGCGATCCGGCCGCCTTCGTGCAGCGCCCGCAACGAGATCGAGCCCCGGGCCGGCGTGTACTTCGCCGAATTGATCAGGACATTGGAAAGAACCTGCGCGAGGCGGGTGAGGTCGCCGTCGAGGAACACCTTCTCGTCGGGCATCGCGACGAGCAGCTCGTGCCCCGCGGCGTCGATCACCGGCTGCGCGATCTCGATCGCCTGGCGGACCGCCGCGCCCAGCTCGATGCGCTCGATGCGCAGCGTCAGCTGCGTTCGGGACAGGCGCGAGACGTCGAGCAGGTCCTCGAGCAGCCGGGTCATCTGCTCGGTCTGGCGACCGATGACGCCGTGGCACCAGGCGACTCGCGGATCGGTCGGCGGGATGTGGCGAAGGATGTCGATGGCGTTGCGGATCGGCGCGAGCGGATTGCGCAGCTCGTGCGAGAGCGTCGCGATGAAGTCGTCCTTCTGCTGGTCGGCGTCGCGAAGGATCTGCTCGACGTGTTTGCGATCGCTGATGTCCATGACGATGCCGAGCGTTCGCAGCGGCCGCCCGTCGGTGCCGTACTCGGCGCGGCCCTGGTAGCCGATCCAGAGATCGCTGCCGTCGGGTCGGCGGATGCGGAACTCGTCGAGGAAGGGCTCGCCGCTCGCGATCGCGTCCGAGCGACGCTTGACGAAGTCGGCACGGTCCTGCGGATGCAGGAAGTCGAGGACGTTTTCGCGGGTCGGCACGAAGGTGCGCTGGTCGACGCCGAACAGGTCGAACGTTTCCGGCGACCACCAGAGCTCGTTGGTGCGCATGTCGAGCTCGAACGCGCCCATCCGGCCGGCGCCGAGAGCAAGGCGAAGCCGCTCGCGTTCGAGGCGGAGCTTCTCCTCCGCCTGCTTGGACTCGGTGACGTCGGCCACGATATTGACGAGGCGCTTCGGCCTGCCGTCCGCCTCTCTTGCCGTGACCAGGCCGCGTCCCGAGAGCCAGACCGTCGATCCGTCGGGCCGGACGACGCGGTAGTCGGCGGCGAACGAGTCCTGCCGTCGGGCCAGCTCGAAGAAATGCTGCGCGAGATGGCGGTCGTCGGGATGTATCGCAGCGACGTACTCGTCGTCGGGGCCGCCGAGCCGGCCGCGTCCGTCCGGCAGGTCGATGCCGAAGAGCGCCATCCCCTCCCGCGACCAGATCCGCGTCTTGCTCGGGTGGTCGGTCTCCCACGATCCCATGCGGCCGGCCTTCAATGCCGAGCGGAAGCTCGCCTCGCTTTCGCGCAGCGCGTGGTACGCCTGCGTGCGCAGGGTCACGTCGGCACCGAGGACGAAGATGCCCGTGACCGCGCCGCCCGCCTCCTTGATCGGCTGGTAGACGAAGTCGAGATAGCGGTGCTCCCAGGGCCCGTCGGGCGCCGTCTGGACTTCGAGCCGGGCCCCGTTCGCGCGGTACGCCTGCCCGCTCGCGAAGACCCGGTCGAGGATCTCGACATAGCCTTGGCTTGCCGCTTCGGGCAACGCTTCGGCCACCGTCTTGCCGATCACCGGCCGATGGCCGACGAGCTGGAGGTAGGCCGGATTCGCGATCTCGAAGCGATGCTCGGGGCCGTGCAGCAGCGCCATGAAGATCGGCGCCTGCTCGAACAGTCGGGCCAGGCGATCCCGCTCGGCGCCGAGCTGGCGCGCGGCCAGCACCTGCTGCGTCGTCTCGCTGCAGACGACGAGCACGCCACCGACGCCTCGAGGCGCTGCCGCGTCGTCGATCGGGCTGTAGCTGTACGTCCAGTAGACGTCTTCGACGCGGCCGTGGCGGGTGATGGGCACCAGCTGATCGACGTGCCAGGTGGCGCCGCGGCCGGACATCACCTGTTCGATCTGCGGACCGATGACCGGCCAGATCTCCGACCACACCTCGCGCGCCGGCCGCCCGATCGAGCGCGGGTGCCGCTCCGGGCCGATCGAGCGGCGATAGGCGTCGTTGTAGAGGCAGGCGAGATCGGCGCCCCACCAGATGTACATCGGGTGGCCGGTGTTGAGCATGAGCCGGACGGCGGTCCGCAGCGACTGCGGCCAGGCCGCGGGCGGGCCCAGGGACGACGTCGACCAGTCGTGAGCGCGCATCAGCGCGCCCATCTCGCCGCCTTCGAGCAGGAAATCGAGCGTGCCGGGAGCGCGCGTCACGGAGGGCTCCGCCGCATGCCGTTCATGAGAGCGCCCGCGCGATCGTCATTCTTCGTATCTTCCATGCTGGGTGAGGCGCGATTCTCACCGGCGCGCGAGCGGAATTGGGTCCGGTGCGAAGCCGCCCCGCCGTCCTACGGGCCCGATCGCGTTCCGCCGACTGCGCCGGCCCGGCCCGTCGCGGCACAGTCGTCGCCATGCCAAAGCTATTCGTTGCGCACGGCGCGCGTGTCCTGCTCCTGTCGTGCGGCCTCGTCGCCGGCGGCGTCGCCTCGACGCCCGCGCTCGCCGATGCCGCGGCCCAGGGCAGGGCGGCGCCAGCCCGCGAGCCGGTCAGCGTGCCCGCGACGCTCGATCGCTCGGGCCGCAAGCGGATCGGCGTCGCGTCGGTGTACGCGCGCCGCTTCGCGGGCCGCAAGATGGCCGACGGGACGCCGATGGATCCGCACGACGACAATGCGGCGAGCAAGACGCTGCCGCTCGGCACCGAGGCCCGGGTCACCAACCTCGAGACCGGCAAGAGCGCGACGGTGACGATCCAGGATCGCGGTCCGTACGTGAAGGGCCGCATCGTCGACCTCTCGCCCGCGACCGCCGACAAGATCGGCATCACGCCGAAAGACGGCGTCGCCAAGGTCGAGGTCACGCCGCTCGCGCTGCCGCCGCGCGGCGAGGGCGCGCGCGACTAGCCGAGGCGGTCGACGTAGAGCTTGCGGATCAGCACGACCGCCACGACCATGAGCGGCGTGCCGAGGATGACGCCCTCGACGCCGAACAGCGTGCCGAAGACGACGACGGCGAGCAGGCTCAGCACCGGCGGCAGGTGCACGGCCCAGCGCTGCACGAGCGGGATCACGAGGTTGCCTTCGAGCTGCTGGACGACGAAGAAGAAGATCGCGACGTGGAGCGCCTGCGTCGGGCCCTGCGCGAACGCGAGCAGCGTGCCGAGGAGGGCCCAGGCGATGGCGCCGAAGAACGGCACGAACTCGAGCAGGCCGGCGATGAAGCCCATCGCCGCGGCGAGCGGCATGCCGAGCAGGGCGAGGCCGACGCCGACCGTCGTGCCGACGATGACCATCGTCAGTCCCTGGCCGAGCATCCAGCGCTGCAGCGCATCGCCACTGGCCGTCAGCGCGGCGCCGATCTCGGCGCGGCGGGCCGGCGGCACGAGACGAAGGAACCCGTCGCGATAGAGCAGCGGGTCGAACGCGAGGTAGATGCCGAGCAGGAGGACGAGGAACAGGTCGGCGAGGGCCGTCGTCGCGGCGGACGCGAATCCTGCGACGCGATCCCACGGCACCTTCAGGTCGCCCGCCGAGTCCAGCCAGTTGAGCAACTGCGGCCCGAACGACTGCGCCTGCAGCCAGCCGAGCACCGTCGCCCAGGCGCGCGGCACCGTGTTGCGAAGCTCCTGCAGCTGCTGGAGCATCGGCTGGCCGGTGAGCCACAGCGCGGCCATCAGGACCGCCGTGAGCGCGATGATGACGACGACGATGGCCAGGCGCGACGGCAGGCCAGTCCTGCGGGTAAGGGGCTCCGCGAGGCCGCGTAGCAGCGCGGCGGCGATGACGGCGGCGAAGCTGAGCAGCGCCACGTTCCGCAGTCGCCACAGCACCAGCAGCAGCGACGCGCCGATCAGCAGCTGGACCGCAAGCCGGGCCTGCGAGGCCGGGCGTTGCGCGCCGTCGTCCGCGGTTCTGGTCGACATGTGAGGTCTTGTTGCGAAACCGATTGTCACGCCGGGCCGGCGATCGCACGGGCGGCGCGTGCGATCGCCCCGGCGGTGCTAATCTTCCCGCGTGTCGTCGACGCTGCTTCGTTCGTGGCGAATCCTGGTCCTCGCGTGGGCGGTGCTGCTCGCGCCGCAGGTCTCGGTGCTCCATGCGCTCTCGCACGGCTTGCCGGGCGGCGCGCCGCATTCCGGCGAGATCGAGAAGCGCAAGCCGGCGCCGGCCAAGGCGTGCGACAGCTGCCTCGCGCTGGCCCAGCTCGGCGCGGCGCTGCCGTCGAGCTTCCAGTGGCTCGCGCTCGACGTGTCGGCGCCGACACACGACGCCGTCGCGCCCGTCGATGCGGTCGCGCGCGTCGCCGGCGCCTACGACGCCCGCGCCCCTCCCGTCGCGCCGACCTGAGCCCGAGGCCCCGCTCGGGGCCGTGACGAGCGCCGGCGAGCGCTCGTCGTTCGCGTCATCTCGTCAGGAGCTTTTCATGTCCGTGCCAAGACTGGCCGCCGCCGTGGGCGCGTGCCTGCTCTGCCTGTCGTCGCACCGCGTTGCGGCGGCGGCCGAGGCGAGCGAGCTCGAGGAGGTCAAGCGTCAGCTGGTCGAGCTGCGCCAGAGCTACGAGGCGCGCCTGCAGTCGCTCGAGAAGCGGATCGCCGAGCTGCAGCAAGCGCAGGCGCCGCAGCCGGCGACGGCCGCTGCGAGCGCGGCACCCACCGTCGCTGCTTCGACCGTGCCTTCCATCGAAACGAGTGCTCCATCGGCGGCCGGCACGGCCACGGGGTCGGCGACCGCCGCGACGGCGTTCAACCCGGCGATCTCGCTGATCCTCGCCGGCCGCTACGCCAACCTCTCGCGCGACCCGGACCTCTACAAGCTGCAGGGCTTCGTGCCCACGGGCGGCGACGTCGGCCCGGGCCCGCGCGGCTTCAGCATCGGCGAGTCCGAGCTCGGCATCGGCGCCAGCATCGATCCGATGTTCTCGGGGCAGCTGACGGTCTCCTTCGCCGCCGACAACACGCTGGGCGTCGAGGAGGCGTGGTTCCAGGGCGCGGGCATCGTCGAGGGCGGCAACCTGCGCGTCGGACGCTTTCTCTCGGGCATCGGCTACCTGAACGAGCGCCACGCCCACACCTGGGACTTCGTCGACGCGCCGCTCGTCTACCAGGCGTTCTTCGGCGGCCCGATCAAGAGCGACGGCCTGCAGATGCGCTGGGTCGCGCCCACCGACCGCTTCCTCGAGATCGGCGCGGAGATCGGCGCCGGGACGTCGTTCCCGGGCAGCAGCGGCGGCCGCAACGGCATCGGTGCGGCGACGCTCTTCGCGCATCTCGGCGACGACATCGGCGAGAGCGCGAGCTGGCGCGTCGGCGTCTCGCTGCTCGCCCACCGCGCCGACGATCGCCGCTACGACGACGTCGACAGCGCCGGCGTGCCGGTGACCAACAGCTTCTCGGGCCGGACGCGCACCTGGGGGCTCGACGGCATCTACAAGTGGGCCCCCGGCGGCAACTCGCGTCAGCGCAACCTGACCGTGCAGGGCGAGTTCTTCCAGCGGCGCGAGAGCGGCACGATGAGCCACGACACGCTGGCCGCCGCCGGCGCGCCCTCGAGCGGCGAGTACCACGCGATGCAGAACGGCTGGTACGTGCAGGCGGCCTACCAGTTCATGCCGATGTGGCGCGTCGGCGCGCGCTACGACCGCCTCGATTCCGGCGCGCCGCGCATCGGCCAGGTGGAAAGCGGCGGGCTGAGCGCAGCGGACTTTCCGGTCCTGCAGAGCGCGCGCCCGTCGCGGACGTCGCTGATGTTCGACTTCTCGCCGTCGGAGTTCAGCCGCTTTCGCCTGCAGCTCGGCGCCGACCGCAGCAACCCCGCGTTCACCGACCGCCAGGTCTTCCTCCAGTACATCATGAGCCTCGGCGCCCATGGTGCGCACAAGTTCTAGGAGCACGCCATGACATCGCTCTTCGCGAGGCCGCTGCTTGCCGTCGCCGCACTCGTCGCGCTGCCGGCGCACGCGGCGCTCAACGTCGTCGCCTGCGAGCCCGAGTGGGCGTCGCTCGCCAGGGAGCTCGGCGGCGACGGCGTCAACGTCACCTCGACGACGACGGCGCTGCAGGACCCGCATCACATCGAGGCGCGGCCGAGCCTGATCGCGCGCATGCGGAACGCCGACCTGCTCGTCTGCACGGGGATGGAGCTCGAGGTCGGCTGGCTGCCGCTGCTGATCCAGCAGTCGGGCAACGCGCGAATCGCCGTCGGCGCGGCGGCGAACTTCGAAGCCGGGCGCTTCGTGACCCCGCTCGAGGTGCCGACGCGCGTCGACCGCAGCGAGGGCGACGTCCACGCCGGCGGCAATCCGCACATCCACCTCGACCCGCGCAACATCGCCCGGGTCGCGACCGCGCTGGCGGCGCGGCTCGCCCAGGTCGACGCCGCCAACGCCGCGAGCTACCAGCAACGTCTCGCCTCGTTCTCGTCGCGCTGGAGCGAGGCGATGCGCAAGTGGGAGCAGCAGGCGCAGCCGTTGCGCGGCATGCCCGTCGTCGCGCATCACAAGAACATGACCTACCTGTGGAGCTGGCTCGGCATCCGCGAGGTGGCGACGCTGCAGCCCAAGCCCGGCGTCGAGCCGAGCGGCGGCTACCTCGCGACGCTCAAGGCGCAGCTCGCGCAGCAGCCGGCGAAGGCTGTCGTTCGCGGCGCGTACGAGGATCCGCGTGCATCGCAGTGGCTGTCGGAGCAGTCGGGAATCCCTGCGGTCGTCCTGCCGTTCACCGTCGGCGGCAACGACAAGGCGAAGGACCTGTTCGGCCTGTTCGACAGCAGCGTCGAGCTGCTGCTCGCTGCCGGAGCGGCGAAGTGAGCTGGTCGGCGGTCGACGCGTCGATCCTGCTGCCCGCGTTCCTGGCCGGCCTGCTCGTGCTGGCGACGCACGTGCCGCTGGGCATCCGCGTCCTCGGCAAGGGCATCGTCTTCATCGACCTCGCGATAGCGCAGATCGCCGGCCTCGGCGTGATCGTCGCCGGGCTCCTGGACGTCGAGCCCGGCGGCTGGCAGGTCCAGGTCGCCGCCGCGGTCGCTGCGCTGGCCGGCTCGCTCCTGCTCACGTGGACCGAGCGCAGGTGGCCCGAGGTGCAGGAGGCGCAGATCGGCGTCGTCTTCGTCCTCGCGGCGACCGGCGGCATCCTGCTGCTCGCGAAGAACCCGCACGGCGGCGAGTACCTGCGCGATCTCCTCGCCGGCCAGATCCTGTGGGTCGGCTACCGACAGCTCGCGGTGCCGCTCGCGGTGAGCATCGTCACGCTCGCGGTGCTGTGGGGTCTTCGCGGCAGGCTGCCGCAGGTCGTCTTCTATGTCGTCTTCGCGCTCGCGGTGACGGCCTCGGTGCAGCTGATCGGCGTCTACCTCGTGTTCGCGACGCTCATCGTTCCGGCGCTCGGCTCGCGCCTGCACCCGCCGCGTACGCGGCTGCTGCTCGCCTACGGCATCGGAATTGCCGGCTACGCGGTCGGCCTGGTGCTGTCGTCTGCGCTCGACCTGCCGTCGGGCGCGCTCATCGTCTGGTGTCTCGCGCTGCTGGCGATGGCGTCGTACGCGCTCGTGCGGCCGGCGATGACGGTGCAGCGCAACTGAGCGCGCGCTACGGAAAAACGCCTAGCGGAGCGCGGAAGGCGTCGGACAAAATGGATCAGGGCCTTCGCCGCGCTGCAGCGGCGCTTCCGCCACGCTGCACACAGGACGACCCATGACGAAGCCATCTCTTCTCGCCGCGCAACGCGGCGCATCGACCGTGCGCCGCCGCTGCCTCGCTGCGATCGGCCTCGCTGCCGCGCTGCTCAGCCCGGGAGCCGCGCTCGCCCAGACCGAGCTCAAGCTCGGTCACGTCGGCGAGCCCGGGTCGCTGCTGGCGGCGAGCACCGAGGAGTACGCCAAGCGCATCAACGCGCGGCTCGCGGGCAAGGTGAAGGTCGTCGTGTTCGGGTCGAGCCAGCTCGGCGGCGACAAGGAGATGCTCCAGAAGGTCAAGCTCGGCACGCTCGACATGGTCCTGCCGTCGACCGTGATGAGCTCCGAGGTCGACCTGTTCGGCATCTTCGAGATGCCGTACCTGGTCAAGGACCGCGAGCACATGAAGCGGATCGAGCAGGCGGTGTTCTGGCCCAAGCTCGCGCCCGAGAGCGAGAAGAAGGGGCTGCGCGTCATCGCCGTGTGGGAGAACGGCTATCGCAACATCACCAACAACAGGCGGCCGATCAAGACGCCCGAGGACCTCAAGGGGATCAAGCTGCGCGTGCCCGAGGGCAAGTGGCGGGTGAAGATGTTCCAGGCCTACGGCGCCAACCCGAGCCCGATGAAGTTCTCCGAACTCTTCACCGCGCTGCAGACCGGCGTTATGGACGGCCAGGAGAATCCGCTGACGCAGATCTATTCGGCCAAGCTGCAGGAAGTCCAGAAGTACCTGTCGATGTCGGGACACGTCTACACGCCGTCCTACCTGATCGTCGGCTCGCGCAAGTGGGCGACCCTGCCGGCCGACATCCGCAAGGTGCTCGAGGACACGGCCAGGGAGACGCAGGCGTTCGTGTACGAGACCGCGGCGCGCGAAGAGAGCGAGCTGCTCGGCAAGCTGAAGCAGGCCGGCATGCAGGTCAACGAGGTCGACAAGGACGCCTTCTTCGCGGCGAGCAGGCCGATCTACGAAGAGTTCTCGACCGAGGTCGCGGGCGCCAAGGCGCTGCTCGACCAGGCGGCGGCCCTGCGCAAGTAGCGCTCCGACATGCAGGCAGGATCGGCGCCGCGGGCCGGCGCGCTCGCGCGCTTTCGACGCCGCTACGGCGCCGTGCTCGAGGTCGTGGTCATGGCGCTGGTGATCGGCCTCGCGTTCGAGGTGACGCTCGGCATCGTCTTTCGCGCGATCGGCAAGTCGCTCTCGTGGTACGACGAGATCGCCTCGGTCATGCTCGCCTGGCTCACGTTCTACGGCTCGGCGCTGGCATCGGTGAAGCGCGCTCACATCAGCTGCCCCGAGGTGGTCGAGCAGGCGTCGCCCGCGGTGCGGCGCGCCCTGGGCATCGTCGCGCAGACGCTCGTGATCGCGTTCTTCGCGCTGCTCGGCTGG
>DATIDZ010000097.1:0-7538 GCA_035456045.1 Caldimonas sp. | reverse complement strand
GCGCGCGGCGCCTATGGGCTGATGTCGCCCAAGTCGGCGCTCAACGACTGGTGGTGGGACCTCTACTCCAAGGCCTACAACACCTACCCGGTCCAGGCGCCGTACCGGATGGTGCAGTCGCTGCTCGGCCTCAAGCTCGCGGTCGAGAAGGCGATGGCCGCCAACGGCGGCAAGAAGCCGACCGGCGAGCAGCTCGCCGCCGCGCTCACCGGCCTCGAGTGGGACTCGCCCGCGGGGCGCATCCGCATGGCGCTCGGCGAAGGCCACCAGGCGATCCAGGACACCGCGATCGGCAAGACGCGCTACGACGCGGCCAAGAAGATGGTCGTCCTCGAGGACATCCAGCGCTTCCCGCCGAGTGCGTCAACCCGCCGGCGAACATGAAATCCGAGGACTGGATCAAGGCCGGCTTCCCCGGCGCCAAGGGTTGCCCGTAGCGAGGGCGAGGAGTTCGCGGTGAACGCCGTCGTCACGATCCTGATCGACGGCCTGACCTACGCGTCGTGGCTGTTCATCGTCGCGGTCGGGCTGACGCTCGTCTTCGGCGTGCTGAAGATCCTCAACATCGCCCACGGCAGCTTCTACGCGATCGGCGCGTACGCGGCGGCAAGCTTCGTCGGCTGGTCGGCGACGATGAAGTGGGCGCCCAGCCTCAGCATCGTCGCGATGCTGCTCGCCGCCGTGGCGGTCGCGGCGGTGATGGCGCCGCTCACCGAGCGCGGCCTGCTGCGCTTCTTCTACGGCCGCGACGAGGTCCTGCTCGTCCTCGTCACCTACGCGATGTTCCTGATCCTCGAGGACGTGACGAAGCTGCTCTGGGGCGCGAACCCGTACTACGTCTCGGAGCCGTACGGCCTGTTCGGCAACCTCCACGTCGGCGTGCAGACGTGGGTGGGCTACGACTTCTTCCTGGTCGCGCTCGCGGTCGTCGTCGGCCTTGCCGTGTGGTGGGGACTCAACCGCACCCGCCAGGGCAAGATCACCCTCGCGGTCATCCACAGCGCCGAGGTCGCGGCGAGCATGGGCGTCAACGTCTCGCGCGTCTACATGGCGGCGTTCTCGGTCGGCATCTTCCTCGCCGCGCTCGGCGGCGCGTTCACGGCGCCGATGATCTCGGTGCAGCCGGGCGTCTCGGTCGGCGTCATCGTCGTCTCGTTCGCCGTCGTCATCATCGGCGGCCTCGGCAGCATCGAGGGCGCGGCGATCGGCGCGCTCATCGTCGGCCTGGCGCGCTCGCTCGCCGTCCACGTCGCGCCGGTCGCCGAGCTGTTCTCGATCTACATCGTCATGGCGGTGGTGCTGATGTTCCGGCCCGAGGGCCTGTTCCAGCGCACGCAGGCGCGGAAGATCTGAGCGCATGACGGCGAGCGCGACGGTCCCTGCAGCGCCGGTCGCGGCGCGTGCCGCGCCGAGGCACTCCAGCCTCGTCCTGCTCGCCGCGGGCGCGTTCGTCGTGCTGGCGGCCGCGGGCTACGTCTTCCCGCGCTGGCTGACGTTCCTGCTGACGATGGCGGCCGGCAACGGCCTGGTCTCGCTCGGCATCGTCGCCCTCATGCGCGGCGGCGTCGTTCCGTTCGGCCAGGGAATGGTGTTCGCCGCCGGCGGCTACACCGCGGCGCTCGTCTACAACAAGCTCGGCTTCACCGACGCGCTCGGCCTGGCGCTTTTCGGCGGCATCGCCGCAGTGCTCGTCGCCGCGCCGTTCGCGCCGCTCCTCTCGCGCTACCGCGGCATCTTCTTCGCGATGCTGACGCTGGCGCTCTCGATGGTCACCTACGGCCTGCTGATGAAGCTCGACGCGCTCGGCGGCTCCGACGGCTTCAACGTCGGCCGGGCGACCCTGCTCGGCCAGAAGCTCCCCGACGACCGCGTCGGCTACACGCTCTACCTGCTGACGATCTTCGTCGCGACGATCGCCGCGGTCGCGATGCGGATCTTCTTCGACAGCACGCGCGGCCTGGTGACGCTCGCCGTGCGCGAGAACGAGCTGCGCGTCGAGTACCTCGGCGGCTCGGTGCGCCATGCGATGGCGATCAACTTCGTCGTCGCCGCCTTCTGCGCCGGCCTCGGCGGCGCGCTCGTCGTCCTCTCGCTCGGCCACATCGAGCCGAACTTCAGCTTCTGGACGACCTCGGGCGAGTTCGTCTTCGTCGCCATCCTCGCCGGCTGGCAGAGCGTCGCCGCGGTGTTCATCGCCAGCACCGTGCTCGAGATCGTCCGCTCGTTCTCGAGCGCGTACTTTCCGAACACGTGGCAGCTGGCGCTCGGCCTGTTCCTGCTGTTCGTCATCCGCTTCCTGCCGCGCGGCATCGGCTCGCTGTGGACTCGGCGGCGCGGCCATTGACGCCGAGGACGACGATCCGAGCATGAGCGCCGACATCTCGGAAGCCGGGCCGGCGCTGCTGCACGTCGACCGCGTCGACAAGCGCTTCGGTGCGGTCGTGGCCGCCGCCGGCATCGTGCTGGTCGTCCACCCCGGCGAGCACGTCAGCCTGATCGGCAGCAACGGCGCCGGCAAGACGACGCTGGTCAACATGATCACCGGCTACCTCAAGCCCGACAGCGGCCACATCTCGTTCGACGGCCGCGACATCACGGCGCTGCATCCGCGCGAGATCACGCGCCTCGGGGTCGCCCGCTCGTTCCAGATCCCGCAGCTGTACGGCGACCTGACGGTGCTCGACAACATGCTCGTCGCCAACGCGTGCCACGACCAGCGGCTGAGCTTCTGGCAGCGCGCCCAGCGCCCGGAGGCGATCGATCGCGCCGAGCGGCTGCTCGAGCGCTTTCGCCTGAGCGAGCACCGGAGCAGGCGGGTCGCCGAGCTGCCCGGCGGCGTGCGCAAGCTGCTCGACATCGCGATGGCGCTGACCGGCGCGCCCAAGCTGCTCCTGCTCGACGAGCCGACGAGCGGCGTTTCCGCCGAGGAGAAGTTCCCGATGATGGACACGATCATGTCGGCGCTCGGGCACGAAGCGATGACCGTGCTCTTCGTCGAGCACGACATGGACATCGTCGAGCGCTACGCGAGCCGGGTCGTCGCGTTCTATGCGGGCCGCATCATCGCCGACGGCGCGCCCGAGGCGGCGCTCGCCGCCGACGACGTTCGCCGCTACGTCACCGGCGAGCTGCTCGCGGAATAGGAACGGCGCGATGCTCGAGGTTCGATCGCTCCACGTCGCCATCGATTCGGTGGTCGCGCTGCGCGGGCTGTCGCTCGAGGTCGGCAGCGGGCGCATGGTCGGGCTCGTCGGCAGGAACGGCGCGGGCAAGACGACGTTGATGCGGACCCTGATGGGCCACCTCCCGCCGACGAGCGGCAGCGTGACGTTCGACGGCCGCGACCTGCTCGCGCTGCCCGCGCACGCGCGCGCCGGCCTCGGCATCGGCTACATGCCGGAGGATCGCGGCCTGGTCCCGGAGCTCACGGTCGAGGAGAACGTGCTCGTGCCGCTCTGGGTCAACCGCGCCCTCGTCACGGCGGATCGGCTCGCGCTCGTCTACCGCGTTCTTCCCGAGCTGGTCGAGATGCGCGGCCGGCGCGCGCTGCTGCTCTCGGGCGGCCAGCAGAAGCTCGTCGCCCTCGCGCGAGCGCTCGCCGCCGGGACGCGACTTCTCCTGCTCGACGAGCCGTTCGAAGGCGTCGCGCCGGCGCTCTCGAAGCGCCTCGCCGACGTCATCGCCTCGCTCAAGGGAAGCGAGGTGTCGGTGCTCATCGCCCAGAGCGACCTCAACCACGCGCGCCGCCTGGTCGACAGCGAGTTCGTGGTCGAACGCGGCGCCAACGTCGAAGCGGAGGCGGCATGAGCAGGGACGCGGCGCAGGCACGAACCGCGAGGCGACACCCGGAGGCCGCGCGATGAGTCCGTGGCGCGGCCACGCGGTGCCGGCCCTGCGTCGCGAAGCGCTCTACGGCGACCGCGTCGTCCGGTGCTTCGTCGACCGCCCCGCGAGCCTGCTCGCGATGTTCGACGATGCCCGATCGCGGCGGCCGCAGCACGACGCGGTCGTCTGCGACGGCCGGCGCTGGAGCTATGCCGAGACCGGTGCGCGCAGCGAGCGCATCGCTGCCGGGCTCGGCGCGCTCGGCATCGCCGGCGGCGACCGCGTCGTCCTCTTCCTCTCCAACCGCCCGGAGTTCGTGTTCGTCCTGCTCGCCGTGCAGCGGCTCGGCGCGATCGCCGTGCCGGTCGGCGTTCGCGAGCAGCGGCCCGGACTCGCCTATGTCGCCCAGCAGTGCGGCGCGAAGGCGATCGTCTTCGACGACGCGCTCGGCGACCGGGTGCCGCAAGGCGACGAGGCGCCGGCGCTGCAGATCCGCCTGTCGGTCGTCGGTCTCGCCAGCGTGGAAGCGTCGAGGGTCGACCTGCCGAAGGTGCTGCCGGCGCACGAGACCGACGTCGCCGTGATCCTATACACCTCGGGAACGACGGGCCATCCCAAGGGCGCGATGCTGACGCACCTGGCGATCGTCCATTCCGCGCTGCACTACGAGGCCTGCATGCGGCTGAACGCCGACGACCGGTCCGCGCTGGCGGTACCGGCGAGCCACGTGACCGGGCTGATCGCCAACATCGCCGCTCTCTGGCGGGTCGGCGGCGCGATCGTCGTCGTCCCCGAGTTCAAGGCCGACGCCTTCATCGAGCTGCTCGCGCGCGAGCGCGTCACCCACACGCTGATGGTGCCGGCGATGTACCGCCTGTGCCTGATGAGCGACTCGCTCGCTCGCGCCGATCTGTCGGCGTGGCGGGTCGGCGGCTACGGCGGCGCGCCGATGCCGGTCGCGACGATCGACGAGATCGCGGCACGGCTGCCGGCGCTGACGCTGCAGAACTGCTACGGCGCGACCGAGACCACGTCGCCGGCGACGATGATCCCCGCGGGCCTGACGCGCGACCACGCCGATTCCGTGGGCGTTGCCCTGCCCGCCGCCGAGATCCTCGTCATGGACGACGACGGCCGCGAGCTTCCCGCCGGCGAGACGGGCGAGATCTGGATCGGCGGGCCCATGGTCGTTCGCGGCTACTGGGCCAATCCCGAAGCGACGGCCGCATCGTTCAGCGCCGGCTTCTGGCACTCGGGCGACCTCGGCTCGGTCGACGCGGACGGGTTCGTCCGCATCGTCGACCGCAAGAAGGACATGCTCAACCGCGGCGGCTTCAAGGTGTACTCGGTCAAGGTCGAGAACGTGCTGATGGGCTGGCCCGGCGTCGTCGAGGCGGCCGTCATCGGCGTACCCTGCCCCGTCCTCGGCGAGCGCGTGCAGGCGGTGCTGCACGCGCCCGGCGCGGCCATCGACGAGGACGCGCTGCGCCGCCATTGCGCCGAGCGCCTCGCCGACTACGAGGTGCCGGAGCGCTTCGTCCTGAGCGCGGAGCCGCTGCCCCGCAACGCCAACGGAAAGGTCATGAAGCGGTTGCTGCGCCAGGCGGCTGGCACCTAGCGGCGCCCGGCCCCGGCCTCGGCTCCGGCTTCAGCTTCGGCTCGACTCCGGCTTTTGCCAATCGGGCCCTGCCGCGCGAACGGGCACGCGCCCTGCCGATGCACGGTAGCCTGCCTTGCCGGAGACCGCCATGGCGCCGTTTGTCGTCGCAGTGTTCAACGACCTCGCCGCCGCCGACGCCGCGGTCGAGCGCCTGCGCTCGTCGGGCCCGCCGACGCGCGAGATCCGTGTCGAGACCGCGCCCGACGTCCTCAACGCCGCCGCGATCGAGGTCGACGAGATGGCGAGCGGCGGCTTCTTCGGCAGCGCCGCGCGGCTGCTCAACGACCTGCTCGGTCACCCGGCCGACGACCGCCACGCCGTCGACTACGACGACATGGCGCGCCAGCGAGCGAGGGTCGTCACCGTCGTCCTGGACGCACGCGACTCCGCGCAGGAGGTCGTCGATCTGCTCACCGCCGCCGGGGCGAAGCGCGTCTCGGCGTTGCCGCAGCCCGGTCTCGACGACGACTAGTCGCGCGACTTGGCCTCGGCGCGACGCAGCCAGCCCAGGCCGCTCGACGTCGCGCCGGCCGGCCGGTACTCGCAGCCGATCCAGCCGTCGTACGCAAGCGAATCGACGACGTCGAACAGGTACGCGTAGTTGACTTCGCCCTGGTCGGGCTCGTGTCGCTCGGGCACGCCGGCGATCTGCAGGTGACCGACCTTGCCGCCGGGCAGGTACGCGCGCAGCTTCGTCGCGACGTCGCCCTCGACGATCTGGCAGTGGTACAGGTCCATCTGGACCTTGAGGTTCGGCGCGCCGACCTCGGCGACGACGGCGTGCGCCTCGTCCTGCCGGTTCAGGGCGGAGCCCGGGATGTCGCGCGTGTTGATCGGCTCGATGAGGACGTCGACCCCCGCGCTCGCCGCGCGCTCGGCGGCCCACGCCAGGTGGCCGACGTAGCGCCGCCGCATCGCCGCGCGGTCGGCGCCGGCGGGTGCCAGGCCGGCCATCACGTGCACGCGCGGGCACGCCAGCGCCGCGGCGTACTCGAGCGCGCGCGCGAAGCCGCTCTTGAACTCGTCCTCGCGGCCGGGGAGGCTGGCGATGCCGCGCTCGCCGCCCGCGAAGTCGCCCGGCGGCGCGTTGAAGAGCACCTGCTGCAAGCCGTTGTCCTGCAGCGCCTTGGCGAGGGTCGCCGACGCGAACTCGTACGGGAACAGGAACTCGACGGCACGAAAGCCGTCGCGCGCGGCCGCCGCGAAGCGATCGAGGAAGGCGTGCTCGGTGTACATCATGCTCAGGTTGGCAGCGAAGCGCGGCATCGCGTTCCTCCTCTCGGGTTCACCAGCGCGCGCCGAAATGGCGGCGCAGCTCGTCGATCTGCTCGGCCGACAGCGGCGCCGGCTTGGGGTCCGCTTCGCGCCAGAGGCGCGCGGTCTCCTCGAGCTCCTCGAGGCGCGCCATCGCCGCCGCCGGCGTGCCGGCCCAGACGTTCGGGCCGAGCCGCGACAGCATCACGGCGCGGATCGGCACGCCGATCCGCTCGGCGAGCTCGATCGCCGCCGCGACGCGATCGGCGACGGCCGGATCGCCCGGGCGCGCGCAGGCGAGGAGCGGCACATGGCCGACCTTCATCACGAAGTACGGCGTGATCGGCGGCACGAGATCGTCGCGGCCGGGAAGTCGTAGGGGAAGAGGAACTCGACGGCGCGAAAGCCGTCGCGGGCGGCGGCCGCGAATCGGTCGAGGAACGCGTGCTCCGAATACATCATGCTCAGGTTGGCGGCAAAGCGCGGCATCGCGGTCCTCCCCTCGGTCTCACCAGCGCGCGCCGAAATGGCGGCGCAGCTCGTCGATCTGCTCGGGCGCGAGCGGCGCGGGCGGCGGCTCGCAGCCGAGCCACAGGCGCGCCGTCTCCTCGCATTCCTCGAGCACCGCCATCGCCGCGGCGGGCGTCTCGTGCCAGACGTTCGGCCCGAGCCGCGACAGCATCACCGCGCGGATCGGCGCGCCGCGCGCCGCCGCGGCACGGATCGCCTCGGCGACCCGCTCGGCGGCCTCGGGCGCGCCGGGTCGCAGGTAGGCGAGCAGCGGCACGTGGCCGACCTT
>DATIDZ010000096.1:0-3822 GCA_035456045.1 Caldimonas sp. | reverse complement strand
AACGTCTATCCGCCGATGAGCGATCAGCTCGAGGCGCTCGGCATCGAGCTGATCGAAGGGTACGACGCCGGCCAGATGAAGCTCTCGCCCGACCTGTTCGTCGTCGGCAACGCGATCACCCGCGGCAACCCGCTGGTCGAGGCGATCCTCGACGCCGGTGCCCGCTACACGAGCGGGCCGCAGTGGCTCGCCGAGCAGATCCTCGCCGGCCGGCACGTGCTCGCCGTCGCGGGGACGCACGGCAAGACAGGGACGACGTCGATGCTCGCCTGGATCCTCGAGGAGGCCCGGCTCGCGCCCGGGTTTCTCGTCGGCGGCGTGCCACTCAACTTCGGCGTCTCGGCACGCCTCGGCCAGGCCGGCGCGCCGTTCGTGATCGAGGCCGACGAGTACGACACCGCGTTCTTCGACAAGCGCAGCAAGTTCGTGCACTACCGGCCGCGCACCGCGATCCTCAACAACCTCGAGTTCGACCACGCCGACATCTTCGACGACCTCGCCGCGATCGAGCGCCAGTTCCACCACCTCGTGCGCACGGTGCCGGGCCACGGCCGGATCGTCGTCAACGCGCGCGAGGAAGCGCTCCAGCGCGTCCTTGCGATGGGCTGCTGGAGCGAGGTGCAGCGCTTCGGCGGCAGGAAGGAAGCGCCCGGGATGCTGCGCGCGCGCGGCGAGCCGCATGCCTTCGACGTCCTGCGCGGCGGGCTCAAGATCGCTCGCGTGGAGTGGTCCCTGCTCGGCGAGCACAACCAGCTCAACGCGCTTGCGGCGATGGCGGCGGCCGAGCACGTCGGCGTCGTTCCCGACGTGTCCGCGCGCGCGCTGGGGAGCTTTCGCAATGTCAGGCGCCGCCTCGAGCTGCGCGGCGTCGCCGCCGGCGTCTCGGTCTACGACGACTTCGCGCACCATCCGACCGCCATGCGAACGACGCTCGAGGGCCTGCGCAAGAAGGTCGGCGCGGCGCGCATCCTCGCCGTCTTCGAGCCGCGCTCGAACACCATGAAGCTCGGCGCGATGAAGGCGCAGCTGCCCTGGGCGCTCGAGGAGGCCGACCTCTCGTTCTGCCATTCGGGCGGCCTGACGTGGGATGCCGCCCAGGCGCTCGCGCCGATGGGCGCGCGCGCCGTCGTCGCGGCGACGATCCCCGAGCTCGTCAGCCGCGTCGTCGCGGCGGCGCGCTCCGGCGATCACGTCCTGTGCATGAGCAACGGCGGCTTCGGCGCGATCCACGACAAGCTGCTCGAGGCGCTGGCGCCGCCCGGCCGCGCCGCCGCGTGAGCAGCGCGACGGCGCTGGCGCCGGTCACCCACCTGCTGTACCTGCACGGCTTTCGCTCGTCGCCGCAGTCGACCAAGGCGAGGAAGTTCGCCGCCTGGGTCGCCGCGAATCGCCCCGACCTGATTTGGTGGTGCCCGCAGCTGGCGGCGTCGCCGGCCGAGGCGATGCGCGACGTGACGGGCGGCATCTCGGGCTGGCCCGCCGACCGCATGGCCGTGATCGGCAGCTCCCTCGGCGGCTTCTACGCGACCGCCGTCGCCGAGCGGCGCGGCTGCCGCGCGGTGCTGCTCAATCCCGGCGTCGATCCGGCGCGCGATCTCGCCGACGCGATCGGTGCCAGCACCGCCTGGCACAGCAACGAGCCGTTCGACTTCCGCCCCGAGTACGTCGCCGAGCTGCGTGAGATCGCCCCGCCCGCGACGCTGACCGACCTCGACCGCTACTTGGCCGTCATCGCCAAGGGCGACGAGGTGCTGTCATGGCGCGAGATGAGCGAGCGCTACGCGGGTGCGCACATCCGGCTGCTCGAAGGCAGCGACCACGCGCTCAGCGACTTCGACGACCACTTCCCGGCCGTGCTCGCGTTTCTCGGGCTCGGCCCCGCGCGCTAGACGTCAGAACGACGTCGTCACTTCCAGGTGACGATGGTGTGGACGACGCGCCCCCACACCTCGACGTTGAACCACGTCAGGGCGAGAAGCCGGATCCACGCGCCCATCCGCTTCGCCCGCTCGAGAGCGGGCCGCGCCTCGAACGCGATGTAGAGCGTGAAGCTGGCGAGCGCGCCGACGGCGAGAAGCCCGGCGATGCCGGCCGCGATCCAGCGCAGGATCGTCACCGCCATCGCGCATCGATCCCGGTCATGGCCAGAACGCGGCAGCGTAACCGCGCGCGCCAGCGCCCCCGCGCATCGAAGGACGTCACCACGCGGGCGCGAGCTCCGCGAGACCGGCCGGCGCGGTCGCCTCGTCGTCGAAGGTGACGATGTCCCAGGCCGAGCGATCGGCGAGGAGCGCGCGGACGAGCCGGTTGTTGAGCGCGTGGCCGGACTTGAACGCGCGGTACGCCGCCAGCAACGGATGGCCGACCAGCACCAGGTCGCCGATCGCGTCGAGGATCTTGTGCTTGACGAACTCGTCGTCGTAGCGGAGTCCTCCGGTGTTGAGCACCTTGAACTCGTCGACGACGACCGCGTTGTCGAGGCTGCCCCCGAGCGCGAGGCCGCGCGACCGCATCATCTCGACTTCCTTGGTGAAGCCGAACGTCCGCGCGCGCGCGATCTCGTTCTTGTACTTGCCCGAGCCCATGTCGAAGACGAAGCGCTGGCCGGTCTCGCTCACCACCGGGTGGTCGAACTCGATCTCGAAGCCGAGCGTGTAGCCCTCGTGCGGCTCGAGGCGCGCCCATTTGGCGTCGGTACCTTCGCCCTCCCGGACCTCGACCGTGCGCAGCACGCGCAGGAAGCGCTTGGGCGCGTCCTGCAGCGCGATGCCCGCGCTCTGCAGGAGGAACACGAACGATGCCGCCGAGCCGTCGAGGATCGGCACTTCCTCGGCGGTGATGTCGACGACGAGGTTGTCGAGGCCGAGCCCGGCGCAGGCCGAGAGCAGGTGCTCGACGGTCTTCACCTTCGGACCATCGGGTCCGCCGTCGGCCGACAGCGTCGTCGCCATGCGCGTGTCGCAGACGTTGAGCGCCGCCGCCTTGATGACGACCGGCCGCGGCAGGTCGACGCGGCGAAAGACGATGCCCGAGTCGACCGGCGCGGGCCGCAGCGTGAGCTCGACCCGCTGGCCGCCGTGCACGCCGACGCCGACGGCGCGCGTCATCGCTTTGAGCGTTCGTTGAGCCAGCATGGCCGAATTGTCGGCGATCGCCGCGCCACGCCGCCCCCTGAGGGCTTGGCGCGGCGCGTCGGTCGCTGCCACTCAGTCCGCCTGCTTGCGCAGGAAGGCCGGGATCTCGATCTCGTCCATCCCGTTGCTCGCCAGCGCGTCGACCTTCGCCGCGGCCGTGCGGCCGTTGCGCCAGACGCTCGGCGTCGTCAGGCCGCTGTAGTCGTGCGCCTGCGGCGGCATCTGCACCTGCTGGTTGAGGATCGGCAGGTTGTCGGTGCCGGTCCGCTGCACCGGCACGTTGTTGACGACCTGCACCGGCGGCTGCAGCGCGCGCCGCGTCGGGCTGAGGCCGGTGGCGATGACCGTCACGCGCAGCTGGTCGCCGAGCGATTCGTCGTACGCCGTGCCGTAGATCACGTGGGCGTCCTCGGCGGCGTAGCGGCGGATGCAGTTCATCGCGTTGCGACTCTCGGCGAGCTTGAAGGTGTTGCGATTGGCCGCGATGAGCACCAGCACGCCGCGCGCCCCCGACAGGTCGATGCCCTCGAGCAGCGGACAGGCGACCGCCGCCTCGGCCGCCTTGTTGGCTCGGTCCGGACCCGACGCGATCGCCGGTCCCATCATCGCCTTGCCCGGCTCGCTCATCACCGTCTTGACGTCCTCGAAGTCGACGTTGACGAGGCCCGGCATGTGGATGATGTCGCTG
>DATIDZ010000095.1:0-7356 GCA_035456045.1 Caldimonas sp. | reverse complement strand
TGGCGAGCCAGAGGAAGAGGATCGAGGCCAGCTCGTCGGCCCAGGGGATCGGGCTGTTGAAGACGAACCGCATGATCACGCCCGCCAGCAGCACGAGCACCTCGCCGACCACCAGCGCCGCGGCCGGCGCCTCGATGGCGTGGCCGAGCCACGCTTCGGCACGCGCCGGGAGCGACCCGTCCGGCGCAGCGGGATAGGCTTCCAGCAGCATGGCGCTCATCCCAGCGTGCCGACGCTGTCTTGCAGCAGCTTCCAGGCCTCTTCGCCGAACTTGGCGCGAAGGTCCTTGTAGAAGGTGCCCTTGGCGAGCGCGTCCTTGAACGCCTTCTTGTCGGGCTCGACGAACTGCACGCCCTTGGTCGCGAGATCGGTGCGCAGCGAGACGCTCAGCGCGCCGATGTCGGCGCGCTCGTCGGTCGCGGCCTTGTCGAGCTCGCGGCGGACGATCTCCTGGACGTCCTTGGGCAGGCGCTCGACCGCCTTGCGGTTGCCGAGGATCCAGTACGCGTCCCAGACGTGGTTGGTGAGGCTGCAGTACTTCTGCACCTCGTAGAGCCGCGCGCTGTTGATGATCGCGAGCGGGTTCTCCTGGCCTTCGACGAGCTTGGTCTGCAGCGCGGAGTAGACCTCGTTGAAGTTGATCGGCGTCGGGCTCGCGCCGAGCGCCGTGAACAGCGACGACAGCATCGGCGCCGACGGAACACGCAGCTTCATTCCCTTCAGATCGTCGGGCGTCTTCACCGGCTTGGTCGACGTCGTCACGTGACGAAAGCCGTTGTCCCAGGGCTTCGACATGGTGAGCAGGCCGACCTTCTCGATCTGCGCGCGGACGTGCGCGCCGAGCGGGCCGTCCATCGCCTTCCAGACTTCGTTGTAGTCGTGGAAGGCGAAGCCGGTGTTGGTGATGCCCGCCGCCGGGACGAGCGTCGACAGGACCGTGCTCGCCTGGTTGAAGAACTCGACGCCGCCGTTTCGGATCTGCGACAGCAGGTCGGTGTCCGAGCCGAGCTGGTTGGCCGGGAACAGCTTGATCTCCAGCCGGCCGCCGGTCGCGTTGCGGATGCGGTCGATCGCTTCCTGCGCGCGCTTGTTGACCGGGTGCGAAGGATCCTGCCCGGTGGCGAACTTGTAGGTGAATTCAGCGGCGTTCGCGCGCCGCGACGCGATCGAAAAGAGCGGCAAGGCCGCGGCAGCGGCGAGCGTCTGGCGGCGCGTGATGCCGGCCTTCGAGATCTTCGGTTCGTTCATTCTTGTCTCCTGGTGTCCGATGAAAAGCAGCGTCGGCTCTGTTCAGTGAATCAACATGCCGCCGTTCACGTCGAGCGTGATGCCGGTGCAGTAGCTCGACAAATCGCTGGCGAGGTAGACGCACGCGCCGGCGACGTCGGCGGGGACGCCGAGGCGGCCGAGCGGGATCTCCTTGGCGATCTCGACCTTGCGCTCGTCGCTGAGCTTGCCCTTCTGGATGTCGGTCTGGATCAGCCCGGGGGTGATGCAGTTGACCCGGACCCCATCGACGCCGAGCTCGCGCGCCATCGCCCGCGCCAGGCCCAGCACGCCGGCCTTGGCCGCCGAGTAGTGCGGGCCGCCTAGGATGCCGCCGCCGCGCTGCGCCGAGACCGACGAGATGCAGACGATCGAGCCGCTCTTCTGGCGCTGCATCTGCGGGATCACGGCCTGCGACATCAGCAGCGTGCCGCGCAGGCTGACGTCGAGGATCGCGTCGTAGTCGGCGTTGGTGATGTCGACGGTCTTGCGCGGCTGCGTGATGCCGGCGTTGTTGACGAGCACGTCGACGCGGCCGAATTCCTTCAGCACGGCGGCGATCGCGGCGTCGCACGACGCCTTGTCGGTCACGTCGGCGACGACGCCGAGGTGGCCCGCGCCCAGCTTGCCGGCGGCGGTGCCGGGCTCGGCGCGCGCCAGGTCGAGCACGGCGACGCGAGCGCCTTGTTCGGCCATCAGCCTGGCCGTGGCAAATCCCAGGCCGTTGGGGCCGGCACCGCCGGTGATGACGGCGACTTTGTCCTTGAGCAGCATCTCGATCGACTCCTGTGGAGGGGGTGTTCGGGTCGAACACGGAGATGCCGCCTGCTTGCGCTGCCCTTCGAGGCCTTCTGGCCTTCTTCAGGGCCGCGGCCCGGGGGCCGCGGCTTGTCTCCTGAGTTCGTGCTGCGAATGGTGAAGAAGCGATCGCTTGACAGCAAGCGATACTTCTTCAACCTAAGATGACGGTTCTTCAGCTTACCTGCGGAGAAACCCGATGGCGTTGCTTCCCCCGATGAACAACCTGCAGGCGTTCGAGGCGGTGGCGCGGCGCCGCAGCTTCGCGCTCGCGGCCGCCGAGCTGCACCTGACGGCGTCGGCGATCAGCCACCAGATCGCGCGGCTCGAGGAGCACCTGGCGATCAAGCTGTTCGAGCGGAGCGCGCACGGTGTGCGACTGAGCCCTGCAGGCGAGCAATACCTGTCGCGCGTGGCAGGCGCCCTGTCAGCGATCACCGCGGCCACCGACGACATGCGTCAGGGCGTGAGCAACAGCTTGTACGTGCACTGCTCTCCGAGCCTGGCGACGCTGTGGCTGATGCCGCGGCTGCACCGCTTCGCCGAGGCGCATCCCGACATCTCGCTCAACCTGTCGGCCGCGCACACGCACAGCGACTTCGGGCTCGGCCAGGTCGACCTCGACATCCGCTACGGCGTGCCGCGATGGGCCGACGTCATCGTCGAGCCGCTGTTCGAGGAGCGCATCCTTCCACTCGCGAGCGCGGCGTTCATTCGCAAGCATCGGCTCAAGCGCCCCGAGCAGCTGCTCGGCGTGCCGCTGATCCAGAGCAACGTCAGCGTCGTGCAGTGGTCGGACTGGTTCGCCGCGTTCACCGACAAGCGAGCGCCCGACCGCTTCGCGCTGCGATTCGACCGCGCGCACATGTCGTTCGACGCTGCCGCCCAGGGTCTCGGCGTGGCCCTCGAAAGCACGACGACCGGCAGCAAGCACCTCGCGGAAGGCAAGCTGCAGCCGGTGCTCGGCCTGGACAAGTCGATCAGCGTCAAGGCGCACTTCGCGGTCTATCCGGCGCGCCACGCGAGGCGACCTCCGGTGGAGGCCTTCCTGTCGTGGTTGCATGGCGAGGCCGCCGCGAGCGCTTCCCGCATGCCGGGCAGGAAGCAGGCGGCAGACCGGTGACTGCGGTGCTCGCGGGTGCGTCGGCGTCGGCGTCGGCGGCAGCAGCGGCAGCGGCAGCGACAGCGTCAGCGTCAGTCGAGTGCCCTCCCGACCGCCGTCGCCCTCAGCAGGTCACCAGGTCGGTGTGGGCGAAGCCCTTCGTGTAGTCGAGCACCGAGACGACCTCCGGAACGACGCGAAAGAGCGCGACGTCGTCCGGCCCCGGCATCTTGATCTGCGCCGTCGACGGCGGCGCGTCGGGGTACTTCAGCGGCAGCATCGCGATCACCTTCTCGGCCTCGGCGCGATCGGTCACGCGATGGGCGCGCGCCGCCATCGACAACCCGGTGATCGCCATCAGGTCCGCCGTGTCGTGGTCGACGGTGATCGAGACCCGGTCGTCGCGCGCGAGGTTCCTGGCCTTCTGGCTCTGCAGGCCGCAGAGGAACCAGATCGTCAGGCCCTCGTTGACGTAGCCGACCGTCGTCGCCTGCGGCCAGCCATCGGGCCGCAGGGTCGCGATCGTCATGATCCTGTGGCTGTCGAGCAAGCCCCGGATCTTCTGCTGCATCGAATCGTCCATGAGACGCCTCCGTCGGTCGAACCCGCACGGAGACCATCATTCCGCGGCACGCGGAGCCGCGTTTGATTCGCGTCAATCCGTCGCGCGCGGCGTATACCTGGTCCGCCCCGGCGGTTGCCAGGAAGGGCGGCCCGGTCAGCGCAGCTTGACGCCGAGCTCGGCGTAGCCGTTGGCGGTCTCGAGGACGTAGACGCCGTTGCCGGCGAGGAAGCCCTTGCCGCCCGCGTTCGTCGTGGCCATGCCTTGCCAGGGCGCGTTGGCGGTGAAGCTGCCCACCGCGTTCACCGGCACGCCGTCGACGTTGGTGACCGTGATGGTCGTGCCGCTGGTGGTGAACACCGCCCAGCCGCCGGTCGAGGCGGCGGCGATCCATGTGCCGTCGGTCTGCGCCGACGTCAGCGTCGCCTGCTGCGCTCCGACGACGAGGCCGATGCCGAGGCCGCCGACGCGAACGTCCTTGAGGTCGATCACCAGCACGTTCTGCCCGGCCGAGCTGAAGCCGATCGCCGTGCCGACGTTGACGGCACCCTCCATCACCTGGAACAGGCCGTTGCCGAGCGAGACCAGCGCGCCCGTGCGGCCGCCCGAGGGGCAGGCGCCGGCGGCGAGGTTGCCGCTCGGGCACGACGACCAGGTGCTGTTGGCGGCGATGGCGAACGTGCCGGTGCCGGTGGCGCACAGGGCGCTGAGGCAACCGCGGTGCATGTAGTTGTAGGTGGTCGCGAGCGACGCCACGCTGCTCACGGGATTGCTCAAGCCGATGATCGGCACCGTGACCACCGCGCTGCCGAAACGCTCGCGCACGGCGCCCAGCAGCAGGCCGTTGGGCAGGATCACGATGCGCGCGTTCGGGATGCCCGATGGCGAATACGAGCCGTCGAGGTTGCGCGTCAGCGTGCCGGAGCCGGTCTTGCCGGTCAGGCCGAACTGGCTCTCGGTGATCGTGTAGCTGTAGGTCAGCGCGACCGGGTCGATCGCGTAGCTGAGCAGCTCGCCGGCCATCGCCACCGAGGTGTACTGCGTGGCCGCGCTCGAGCTGCCGCCGCCACCGCACGACGCGAGCACGGTGCCCAGCGCGACCAGCAAGCATGTCAAGTGAACGCGAGCGGACTTGAACAACGTGCGCATGAATTTCTCCCAACGGTGTTCTTGATGCCGATCAGCGCAACGCGCGCCGACTCGTCAATCAACGCGCCGGGAACGCGAGGCGACGACAGGTTCCTGACGCCATGCACGCACGGCGCGACTTGATACATCTGCTCACGGCTGAGCAACGCTGCTCAACGGGGTCGTCGTGCGCCTTTCAGCATCCTTCACGCGCGTTTCATCGCCGCTTCAGGACGCCACGACACCCGGCGTCGACAGTGCAGGCCTCGATAAATCACTGCCTGGAGACCTGCATGCAAACGAACCGCCACCGGCGCCCGGTCGGCATCGGCGCCACGACCCGACTGCTCTGGCTCGCCCCCCTCGTCCTCGCGCTCTTCGGCTGCGGCGGCGGCGGCTCGGCCGACACGACGACAGCCGCCGCACCCGCCGATCCCGCGTCGATTCCCGAGCAACTCGCCGGGCAGTGGGAGACGATCCTGACCTACGTGCCGCCGTTCTACAGCGGGCCCTACGGCGACGTGCCGAACGGCGACGGCGCCATCGGCATCACCCTCGTCCTCACCGCCGACGGGCGCTACCGGCACGTGTGGAACCTCTCGTCGGCCTACTTCGGCGGCAACTGCTTCCGCACCGGCGGATGGGACGAGTTCGGCACCGTGAGCGGGACGGGCACCGACTTCGCCTTCAACCCGACCAAGGCGAGCTACATCCAGACCGACACGTGCGGCCAGAACCGGTTCCTCGATCCTGCGCCCGTCGCGCCGGCGAGCCACACGCTGAAGATCGAGCACGACAAGGCGGGCTGGCCGCTGCTGCGCATCACCTTTCCGACGGGGGACATCGTGCTCGAGAAGTGCCGGCGCTGCGGCTGAGCCGACGACGCTTCAGTCCACGACGAGGGTGATGAGAAGCTCGTCGAGTTGCACGAACTGTTCGGGCATGCCGCCCTCCATGCCCGCGGTGGCCCGGTCGAGCGCTTCCTTCGAGGGGTAGAGCTCGCTCAAGACCAGGACCGTCTTGCCCTCCTTCTCCTCGAAGGTGAGGGTGCTGACGGCACCGTCGTCGCTCTCTTCGTTGGTCCAGACGAGGCGAGAGTGCGGTGCGACCTCGAGGTACCTGCCGAAGAACGCCACGATCGTCGTGGCGCCCTGGCCGAACTCGAAACGGTACCGGCCCCCGACGCGCACGTCCGCCTCGCACGACAGCAGGGACAGGCCTGTCGACTTCGGTGCCCACCAGCGCCTGAGCAGCTCGGGGCGGGTCCACGCGTCGAACACGATGCGCGCCAGGGCGTCGAAGGTGCGCGTCACGACCAGCTCGCGCTCCGACTTCCGCTCGACCGTCGTGCGGTTCTCCATCGCGCGGGGCTCACTTCCTCTTCTTGCGTCCATCGATCTTCTCCTTCCGTTTCAGTTCGTCGACCACCTTGTCCAGCTCGTCGAAGCGGGCGGCCCACAGCTGGTGGTACTTCTCGATCCAGGCCGCCTCCTCCTCGAGTCGGCACCGGCCGAGCCTGCACGTGCGCACGCGCCCGACCTTCTCCGTGACGACGAGCCCCGCCTGCTCCAGCACGCCGACGTGCTTCTTCATGCCCGTGAGGGTCATGTGGAACTTGTCGGCGAGCTCGGTGATGGACGCGTCCGCACCGCCGAGCTGCTCGAGAACGCCGCGCCGGGTGGCGTCCGAGAGCGCGGCGAACGAGGCATCGAAGTGCGCCAGTCGATACTGAACCATGGGGTTCAGTATATAACCGGTCTTGCGCGGACGGTGCGGGGCCAGTCGACTCGGCGCGCCGGTTGCCTGCTGCTCGCATCCCACCAAGGAGCCGCGACCATGCAGCCAACGACCGTCGGAGCCGACCGCTCTCCCGACCGCACTTCGCCGACACCCGGGATCATCGGCCACTGCCTCTGCGGCGCCGTCACGATCACGGTGGCGGGCGCGCACGATCCGCGCGTCGGCGCCTGCCATTGCCGCATGTGCCAGCGGTGGTCCGGCGGACTGTTCCTGTGCTTCACGGCCGACGCCTCCGCCGTCGCCGTCACGGGCGAGGTCATCCGCTACCGCTCGTCGGCCTTTGCCGAGCGCGCGTTCTGCCCGCGCTGCGGCTCGCACCTGTGGTTCAACGACGTCGAGCCGGGCGGCGCGCCACGCCGCTACGAGCTCATGCCCGGCCTGTTCGACGCGGCGCGACCCTGGCCGCTTCGCTCCGAGATCTACGTGGACCGCGCGATGGCCTGCGTCCAGCTCGCCGGCGATCACCGGCGCAAGAGCCGCGCCGAGTACGAGGCCGAGAATCCGTTCATCGACGGCGACCTCGAATGACGACGCGACGAGACCGGTCCTGAGAGCGCGCTCGCGCGCGGCAGCGCGTCGGCGCCCAGGGTTACGATGCCCTCATCGTGCTGCGCCCTGTCGACGTGAACTCTCCCGACGACGTCGCGACCGCACGCGCGTCGCGACCGCCCGCCGAGGACGAGTCGCTCCTGGCCCGGCT
>DATIDZ010000094.1:0-17886 GCA_035456045.1 Caldimonas sp. | reverse complement strand
GCCGGAGTCAGAGGGGGGAGCGAACTTTAGCCCCGGCCGGTGCGCTTCGACAATCGGCAGAACGAGGGACGGTGCGGGACCGCCGCCTGCTGGGGACGCGCCATGGATTGGCTCGACCTCGTGCAATGGCCCGCGATGGCCGTCACCGTTCTCGCCGCCTGGCTCGTCGCTTCGACGCACGAGCAGCGGCGCGAGATCGGCTTCTGGGTGTTCCTCGTCAGCAATGTGCTCTGGATCGCGTGGGGCTGGCACACGCGCGCGTGGGCGCTGATCGTGCTGCAGCTGTGCCTGGCCGCGCTCAACATCCGCGGCGCCAAGAAGGCGGCGCCCGAGGAATGAGGACGCGCCGGCCTCGTCCTACGTGCGTCGCCTGCACACGCCGACAGATCGCGGCCGTGCGCGCTGCGACAGTGAGGCATCGACAGCGCGGGCGCACCGCGGCTGCCGATTCCAGCAACCGTCAGCGAGAGGACACCGCATGAACAAGGACCAGATCAAGGGCCGCGTCGAGCAGGCCAAGGGCAGCGTCAAGGAAACCACCGGCAAGGCGCTCGGCGACAGCCAGCTCCAGGGTGAGGGCAAGGTCGACAAGGCGGCGGGCAAGACGCAAGCGACCTACGGCGACGCCAAGGAAAAGGTCAAGAGCGCCGTCGACAAGGCGTGATGACGACGAGCCCGCGCATGCGCTGAGCGCAGCGCGAGCTCGAACGGGTCGGGTCGACGCCGAAACGACGTCGGCCCGTCATCGGCGGCAGTGCCGGGTTCGCCCGCCACTGCCGCTCTCACGTCACGACCCGCGAGCGCACGCGCAGCGACGTCGATCGCCGCCGACGCTTTCAACTTCACGACCAGCGAGAGCGCACGCGCGCAGCGACGTCGATCGCCGCCGCCGCGGCGCGAACGTCGTCGCCGCCGGGCGCGCCGGGGCGGACGTGGTCGAACAGGCCGTGCAATGCCGGCGGCACGAAGCGGCTGATCGCGCCGTAGACGTGGCGATCGCCGCGCCCCGCCTGCTGCGTCACGTAGAAGCGCTGCGGCACGAGCAGGTGCAGGTGATGGCGGGACCGCGTCATCGCGACGTAGAGGAGCCGCCGCTCTTCCTCGATCTCGGCCGTGTGGCCGGTCGCCATGTCCGAGGGAATGCAGCCGTCGACGACGCGCAGCACCGAGACCGCGCTCCACTCCTGGCCCTTGGCCGAATGGATCGTCGAGAGGATCAGGTAGTCCTCGTCGTCGCCGCCCGGACCCGATTCATCGCTCGTCGCCGCTGGCGGATCGAGCGCGAGCTCGGTCAGGAACCGGTCGCGCGACGGGTAGCCGCCGGCCAGCCGCACGAGATGGGCGACGTCGTTGGCGCGGGTCCCGGCGTCGTCGCCGTGCAGCCGGTCGAGCAGCGGCAGGTACCAGCGCTCGACCGCTGCGAGCTCGGCCGGCCAGGGCGATCCCGGCGCGCGCAAGGCGGCGAAGAGCGACGCGAACGCCGACCACGCCGGCGCGACGGCCGGCGTCGCCATGAACGCGAGGAGTGCGGCCGCGGGATCGTCGGCCGTCGCGAGCGCAGCGATCAGTCGGCCCGCGTTGGCGGCGCCGATGCCGGGGACGAGCTGGAGCGCGCGCAGCCCCGCGCGCTGGCCCCGAGGGTTGGCCGCGAACCGGAGCACCGCGAGGACATCCTTGACGTGCGCGGCGTCGAGGAAGCGCAGTCCGCCGTACTTGACGAACGGAATGTCGCGCCGCGTCAACTCGAGCTCGAGCGCAGTGCTGTGCTGCGCGCTGCGAAAGAGGACCGCCTGGCTCTTCAGGGCCAGCCCCGACTCGCGCAGGGCGAGGACACGCTCGGCGACCCACGCGGCCTCGGCCGACTCGTCCTCCACCCACACCAGCGCCGGCCGCTCGGCCGCGCTGCTGTCGCTCCACAGCTCCTTCGCATGGCGCTCCCCGGCCAGGGCGATGACCGCGTTCGATGCCGCCAGGACCGGCGCCGTCGAGCGGTAGTTCTGCTCGAGCGTGAGCACGGTCGCCGGCGGCGTGAACGAGGCGGCGAAGTCGAGGATGTTGCGCACCTCGGCGGCGCGAAACGAGTAGATCGCCTGGGCGTCGTCGCCGACGACCGTGAGGTTGCTGCCGTCGGGGCGAAGGCGAGAGACGATCTGCGCCTGCAGGCGATTGGTGTCCTGATACTCGTCGACGAGGACGTGGTCGAAGCGCGAGGCGATCTGTGCGCCGACGACCGGGTCGGCCATCGCCTCGGCCCACCAGAGGAGCAGGTCGTCGAAGTCGAGGACGCGCTGCGCCTGTTTCTCGTCGGCGTAGGCGGCGAACAGGCGGCGCAGCGCCTCCTCGTGATCGCGGCACCAGGGAAAGCTCTCGGCCAGCACGTCGGCGAGCGACTTCCGCGCGTTGACGGCGCGCGAATAGATCGCCAGGCACGTGCCCTTCTGCGGGAACCGGCGGGCGTCGCTCGCCAGGCCGAGGCGCTGGCGCAGCACGTGGACCAAGTCCTCCGAGTCGGCGCGATCGTCGACCGTGAACGCCTCGTCGAGGCCGATCCGCGGGGCGACGCCGCGCAGAAGGCGCGCGCCGATGCTGTGGAAGGTGCCGCACCAGGCCAGCCGCGGCGCCTGCTGCAGCGAGGCGAGGCCGAGCGCCTCGTGCAGGACGTGGCCGACGCGGCGCTCCATCTCGTGCGCGGCGCGGCGCGAGAACGTCAGCAGGAGCAGGCGGGCGGGGTCGGCGCCGGCCAGGACGAGGCGAGCGACGCGTGCCGCCAGCGTCAGCGTCTTGCCGGAGCCGGCGCCGGCGACGACGAGCAGCGGCCCGATCGCCGTCGTGCTCGCGGCGTCGATGCCGAATTCCGCGGCGCGCCGTTGCGCTTCATTGAGCCCGGCGAGAAGCGAGACGGCGCGCGGCGCGAGGGGAACGGCCCGGACGGACATCGGCGAGTGAGCGGCGGCTCGGTGCAGGTAAGGATGCCCGGACTGTAAATCCATCCAGCATAGGCAACGCGAATCCTGCACGCGGCGGCCGCGCACGCGCCTTCACTTCCGGCCGGCATTGCCGATGACGTGCCATGAATCGGGTCCGGTCCGCCCTTCGGTCGCCTCGCGGCCGCTCCTCGCGCGGGCGTCCTTCGGCCCGGGCGCGGGCGAGTCGTTCCACGGCATGGCGTGACAGGCGGATCGCGTGAGCGGCGCCGACACGGGCGCGGCAGCGCTTTCCGATGCCGAGCTGATCGAGCCGGGACCGCCGCCGGCCGCCGCGGTGCCCGTCGTCCGCACGGCGCCGGCAGCCGCGGGCGCCAGTGACGGCGAGACCCGCTTCGCGCGCCAGTTCACGGCCGAGTGGCTCGCGCTTCTCGTCGGCCTCGCCGTCCTCGGCGCGCTGATCGGCTGGTCGCTCTTCAAGGCGCACGAGGCGCTCGACGCCACTGAGCGCGACCGCCTGCGCGTGCAGGCGCGCGTCGTCGACGACAACGTCGGCCAGCAGCTCGACGGCATGTACCGCGCCTTGGCGAGCGTGCGCGGCGAGTTCCTGGCGACGCCCGTCTACAGCGTCTCGACGCTGCTCTCGGTGCGCCTGAAGGCGCTCAGCGACGCGATCCCGGGCGTTCGCTCGATGGTCCTGCTCGATGCCGACGGCACGGTGGTCGCGAGCAGCGTCGACACGCTGCTCGGCCGCGACTTCTCCGACCGCGAGTATTTCCGCAAGGCACGCGCCGGCCACGATCCCGACACGCTCTACGTCGCGCCGCCGCTGAAGACGGTCATCAACTCGTACACCGTCGTCTTCGTGCGCTCGATCTACACCGCGAACGGCGCCTTCGCGGGCGCCGTCGCCGCCGCGCTCGAGCCCGAGTACTTCAAGGTGCTGATGCGCTCGGTGCTGTACGCGCCCGACATGTGGGTCGCGCTCGGCCACGGCGACGGCAAGGTGTTCGTGACGATGCCCGAGGACCCGCGCCGGGTCGCAGGCGAAGCGCAGCCGGTGATCGCGTCGATCGGCCAGACGCGCGGCGAGTCGGGGGCCTCGACGCCGATCCTGATCGGGCCGATCGGCGGCTCCGGCGAGCAGCGCATGACGGCGCTGAGCCAGATCTCGCCACCGTCGCTGGCGATGGACAAGCCGCTCGTCATCGCCGTCAGCCGCTCGCTCCCGGAATTGTTCGCGCCCTGGCGCCGGCAGGCGCTCGCCAACCTCACCTTCTTCGCGCTCCTCGGCGCCGGCGCCGCCTTCGGCCTTTACCGCGGACAGTGGCGGCGCAAGTCGTATGCGCTGCTCGAGGCGAGCGCGGAGCGCGAGCGCAGGAAGACCGCCGAGCAGCTCGAGCTCGCGCTCGAAGGCGCCGACCTGGGCCTGTGGGATTGGGACGTCCGCGCCGACCGCTTCAACCACAACGAGGTCGTGCGACGCCAGCTCGGCTATGCGCCGGGCGAGCTCGGCGACTCCGGGTCGGCATGGCGCAACATCGTCCATCGCGACGATGCCGAGCGGCTGATCTCGTCGATCGAGGCGCACTTCCGGCGCGAGAGCGCGGCCTACGAGTGCGAGTTCCGGGTCCGCCACAAGGACGGGCACTGGGTCTGGCTCCTCAGCCGCGGCAAGGTCGTCGAGCGCGACGCGCTCGACACCCCGGTGCGGATGACCGGCACCCACATGGACCTGACGCGCAGGAAGAGCACCGAGGCCGAGGTGCAGCGCAGCGCCGAGATGCTGCGCCGCACCGGCGAGCTCGCCAACATCGGCGGCTGGGAGCTCGACCTCGCCTCGATGCGCTACGACTGGACCGAGCAGGTGTTCCGCATCCACGAGCTCGAGCCCGGACCGACGCCTCGCCTCGACGAGGCGATGAACCACTACCCGCCGGAAGGCCGGCCGGCGCTGCTGGCGGCGATCGAGGCCGGCGCGCGCGAGGGCACGGCCTGGGACCTGGAGCTGCCCTTCGTCACCGCCAAGGGCACCCGCGCTGGGTGCGCGCGCAAGGCGTCGCGGTCTGCGAGGACGGCCGGCCGGTGCGGCTGCTCGGCGCGTTCCAGGACATCACCGAGAAGAAGAACAACGCGCTCGAGCTGCATCGGCTGAACGAGGAGCTCACGCGCCTGTCGACGACCGACGCGCTCACCGAGGTCGGCAACCGGCGGCTGTTCGACCAGACGCTCAAGTCGGAGTGGCTGCGCGCCGCACGCCGGCAGGGGCCGATCGGCCTTCTCATGATCGACGTCGATCACTTCAAGGAATACAACGACCACTACGGCCACCCGGCCGGTGACGAGGTGCTGCGCCAGATCGCGCGCATGATCGGCGAATCGGTGCGCCGCGGCGGCGAGCTGGTCGCGCGCTACGGCGGCGAGGAGTTCGCGTTGCTGCTGCCCGGCGCCGATCTCGAGGCGGCTTGCGCCGTCGCCGAGCGGTGCCGCCAGCGCGTCATCGACGCCAAGATCGAGCACCGCGCCTCCACCACCTCGGCGTGGCTCGGGGTGAGCATCGGCGTCGCCAGCCAGGTCGCGACGCAGGCGGTCGACTGCGGCGTGCTCGTCGAGATCGCCGATGCCGCGCTCTACCGCGCCAAGCGCTGCGGTCGCGGCCGGATCGAGTTCTGACCGGCGCTCGGCGCGGCGACCGTTCGTCGCCGCCGGCGTCGTTTCGGCGACCGTTCGTCGACGCGACGAAGCGTCCTACAAGGGGGTCGGAAAGACACTGACTATTCGCGCACGCGACTTGGCTGTGTAATGAGTCCAGCTCACGCTCCGACCGGTTCACTGGAACACATCATGTCCATGCTCGAAGGCCTCGCTGCCACGCTCGCGGAGATGAGCTTCGTGCAGTTGGCGCTCGTCTTCCTGGCGGTGGGCGGCTATTCGATGGCGATCAACGGCGCCTTCGGCAGCAGCGTGCGCAGCGGCGCCGCCAGCGCGTCGTTCGTCGCCGCCGTCGCGTTCTCGGCGCTGACGCCCTCGTGGATCAGCGGCGTCGTCTTCCTCGGCGTATCGGTGCTCGCGGTGGCCGCGTTCGCGGGCGCCGCGTGGATGCTCTCGGCGCTGCTCGGCCTGGGCGCGGAGCGCGGCGTCATGGTCGCCGTCGAGGCCGAGGAAGAAGAGCGCGCCCCGTTCCGCCTGCCGGTGCCGCAGTCGCTGCGTGCCCTGGCGGCCAGCGTGATCCGCTCGCCGCTCTAGGCGTCGTCCCGCCCGCGACGGCGTGAACCGCCACTGAGGGCCGATCAGTACGCGGCGAGCACGAGCGCCAGCGCGACCGCTGCCGGCAGCGCCTGGACGATCAGGATCTTCTTGCCCACGGTCGCCGCGCCATACACGCCGGCGACGATCACGCAGGCCAGGAAGAACACCTTCACGCTCGTTCCCGCCGCGCCGAGCGACAACCCCCATGCGAGGCCGGCGGCGAGGAAGCCGTTGTACAGGCCCTGGTTGGCCGCGAGGACCTTCGACGCCGCCGCCTCGGCAGCGCTGTGGCGGAACGTCTTCAGGCCGAGCGGCTTGTCCCACAGGAACATCTCGAGGACGAGGAAGTAGACGTGGAGAAGCGCCACCACGGCGACGGCGACATCGGCGAGCAGCTTCACGGCGGCCCCTTCAACGCGGGGCGGAGAGCGGCCGGGCCTTGTGCGGCCTCGCGGCCTTCGCCGCCTTGCCGCTCGATTCCGACGGCGCGGCGGTCGACGCATGAGCGATCGGCGCCACGGCGCGCAGACGCGGCGGGCGCGACGGCTTCGCCTTGGCGCGCGTGCTGCGTCGTTTCGCCTCGGCGCCGGCTGCAGGCGCGGACCCGGCCTCGACGACCGCTGCCGGCGCCACGGCTGCCGCGGGCGCCAGCGCGGGCGCGACGAGCGAGCGCAAGGTCGCCATCGCGCGCTGCAGGTGGTTGCCGAGCTCCTGCACATCGGGAACGGCGCGCCGGCAGGCGATCAGGCCGAAGCACAGCTGGTCGACGTGGCTCTGCACGGTGATGTTGAGGGCGATGCCGTGGACGACGATCGACAGCGGGTAGTAGTCGGTCATCTTCGCGCCGCACAGGTACACCGGCACGCGCGACCCCGGAACGTTCGAGATCGTCACGTTGGTGACGCGCAGCCAGTCGGCGATGCGCGAGCGGCCGTAGAGGGACGCGAGGCCGCTGATCAGCCACGGAGAGCCGAGCGACGGAAAGTCGGTCGGGATGACGCCGCGAAACGTGCCCATCTCCTTCTTCATCGCCGCCGTGCCCCGCTTGATCGCCTTCAGGCGCGCGGCCGGGTCGGCGATCTCGGTGCCGAGGTCGATCAGCGTGCCGGCCACCTGGTTGTTGGCGGTCGTGTCGCCTTCCTGCCGCAGCGAGATCGGCACGCCGGCGACGAGCGACTTCTCGGGCAGCTCGCCACCCTCCTTGAGGTACGAGCGCAGCGCCGTGCTGCACAGCCAGAGGACGACGTCGTTGATCGACGCGCCGACGGCCTTGCCCATCGACTTGACCTCGGGCAGCGGCAGCGACACCGCGGCGAACGAGCGCTGGTTGGTGATCGAGTGGTTGAACGGCGTCGCCGGCGCGAGCTTGAAGCGCGTCGGCGGCATCTCGGCCTTGCGCGCCGCCCGATCGTCGGCCGATTCGTTGCGCCGCGTCGCGATGGCCTCCCTGGCCGCGCCGTAGGCGGTGCTGGCGACCTTGGGCAGCAGCTTGATGCTGTGAACGAGCTGCTGGATCTGGTTCGTGAGCGCCGCCGCGAGCAGCTCGGCGACGCCGAGCTGGTAGGCGTTGGCGCGCGACGCGCGCGGCGGCTTGACGGCGCGCGGCTCGGGCGTGACGTCGAACATGCTCGTCGCCATCGCCACCCCGGCCTGGCCGTCGACCGCGGCGTGGTGCACCTTGCCGTAGAAGCCGATGCGGCCGTCGGCGAGCCCCTCGATCACGTAGAACTCCCAGAGCGGGCGCGACCGGTCGAGCAGCATCGAGTGCAGGCGCGCGGCGAGCGCCTGCAGCTGCTGCATCGTCCCCGGCTTGGGAAGCACCATGTGGCGCACGTGGTAGTCGAGGTCGACGTCGTCGTCGGGGATCCACACCGGATTCGCGAGGTCGAACGGCATCAGCGCGAGCTTCCTCGTGAACACTGCCGCGAGGTGCATTCGCTTGGCGACGTGCAGCTTCACCGTCTCGTAGAAGCCTTCGCCGGAATATCCGGCAGGCGGCTCGAACAGGTTGAGGCTGCCCACGTGCATCGGCATCTCGGGGCTTTCCATGTGCAGGAAGGCGCCGTCGACGATGCTGAGGTGCTTCATCTGGGTCATGGCGAGGGCTCGCTCGGTCGGGCCGATCGTTGTAGCGCGCGTCGCGGCGAGCCGCCAGCGGAGTTGCCCTCGGCCCCGTGCTCCCGCCCCTCCCGCCGCGGTCGGCGTGGCCGCGGTGAAAGGACCGAGTCCTCACGGCGGCGCCGCGCGGAGCGGGCTCGATTCGGCGAGAAGGCCGAGCAACGGCCGGCCGACGAAGTCGCTGCCGAAGTTGCTGAGGTGGCCATGGTCGATGACCAGGGACCGGTCGCCGACCAGGATGGGGCATCGGTTGTTCCGGCAGACATGCAGCGGATCGAAAAACGAGCCGGCGGTCAGCAGCCGGCGAAGGTCTTCGTTGATCGCCACGTCGAAGGCGAGGGGCTGCCAGTTGAGGGCCGGGTCTCGATAGGCGAGATGAGCGGCGCGTTCGGCGTCGTCGAACTGGAACGAGAAGTCCGCGCTTTGTCCGACCAGGATGACTTGCACCCCTCGCCGCGACCACTCGGCCAGCGCTTGCGACAGGCCCCGCAGCAACGACTCGCGATCTTCGTAGGCTGCCCATCGTCCGGCGACGACCACCACCGACACGTCGAATCGCCTCGCGATCTCGAACACCTGGTCGTTGTTGTCGCGACAGGACTTCACGAATCCTCTGTCGTAGCCGAGCGCCGGCGGGCATCCGTTGCTGGTGTACTGGATCACGCCGTAGTCGGAGGACGGGTGCGCGAGCACGTGGGCATAGTGGGCCGCGAAGGAGTCGCCCCAGAGCAGCACGTTGCGTGGCCTTCTCGGCGAGAGGAAGCACGACTCTCCTTTCCATTCGCGCCAGCTGCCTTCGAGCAGACACGTTCCGACCCCGTAAGTGCGTTGTGCTTCGGCGACCGCCAGGTAAGGCGCACGCTCGGGTCGCGCGATCGACATGGCCACTGCGACAGCGCCCGCGCACGCCAGCGAGGCGAAGACACCGACGCCGACCGTCACAGTGCGTGCCGACGCATGAAGGCTGCGCCGGAAGGGGCGCTCGACGTAGCGCCACGACAGAAATGCGATCGCCAACGTCGCGCCGATCAGAAGCGCGACCTCGGCCGGACGCAAGGGCCTGAACAGCACGTACTCCGAGAAGACGATCAACGGCCAATGCCAGAGGTAGAGCGAATACGAGATCAGTCCGATGCCGACCAGCGGAGCGACGCTCAGGACGCGCTTGGTGAGAGGATTGCCGCGCGACCCCGACCAGATCAGCAGGGCTGCGCCGCAGGCGGCCAGCACGCGCGGCCCGGGCAACTGCGGTATGCGGCAGGTCGCGCTGAGCACCAGGGCGAGTCCCACGAGGCCCAGCGCATTCGACACGGCGGGCCGGCTCGGCGCCGTGTTGGGCGCGCGGTTGGCAAGGAAGCTCCCGAGCAACAGCTCCCAAATTCTCGTGTGGGGAAGGTAGAAGGCCTCGTCCGGCGCGATGCGGCCCCGCCACAGGCTCAAGGCGAAGGAGGCCAGCCCGATGGCGACGATCCAGAACTCGATGCGCGCCCGCCCCTTGTTGCGCAGCAGGTAGAGCAAGGCGGGGAACGCGATGTAGAACTGCTCTTCGACGGACAGCGACCAGGTGTGCAGGAGCGGCTTGCCGTGCGAGGGCGCGGCGAAGTAACCGCCTTCCGAATAGAAGAAGAGATTCGATGCGAACAGGCACGCAGCGACCAGGCTCCTGCCGACGTCGCGTGCCGCGCGCGGCGCCATGAGCAGCAGCGTCGCGGCCCCCACTGCGAGGAGCATCACGACCAGCGCCGGCGCGATGCGGCGCAGTCGCCTGTCGTAGAAGGCGAGGATCGAGAACCTCTTCGCCGCGATGTCGTCGAGCAGGACCCGGGTGATCAGGAAGCCGGAGATGACGAAGAAGACGTCGACGCCGACGAAGCCGCCGGCAAAGCCGGGCACGTTGGCGTGGAAGAGAACGACGGGCACGACCGCAAGGGCGCGCAGGCCGTCGATGTCCGGACGGTATTTCATTCGAGCGAAAGAAGGTTCCTGCGGACCTCACGGGTCGGCTCTGACAATGACGACGGCCCCTCTAGCAAGAGCGCGGCCCGCATTCGACGGTCATCAGGTGAGCCCACCTTCCTTGGGGCCGCCGGTCGCCGAGCCGACGCCATTGCGCCACAATCTTTGGATGGACCGCAACGATAGCGGTGCGCGGCTCGCCAGCGCCGCGACCGAGGCCGAGCGCAGCGCTTTCTACGAGCGCATCGACCGGCTCGGCATGACGCCTCTGTGGGAGGTCCTGGGCGCCCTCGTGCCGTCCCAGCCGACGAGCCCGGTCGCGCCGGTCCATTTCCGCTACGACGAGGTCCGGCCGCACGTGCTCGAGGCGGGCCGATTGATCAGCGCCGAGGAAGCCGAGCGCCGCGTCCTCGTCCTCGAGAACCCGGCCCTTCGCGGCCGGTCGTGCATCACCCAGTCGCTCTACGCCGGCCTGCAGCTGATCCTGCCGGGCGAGATCGCGCCGGCGCATCGCCACACGCAGTCGGCGCTTCGCCTCGTCCTCGACGGCGAGGGCGCGTACACCGCGGTCGAGGGCGAGCGCACGACGATGCGCTACGGCGACTTCATCATCACGCCGTCGTGGACCTTCCACGACCACGGCAACGACGGCGCCGAGCCGGTCGTCTGGCTCGACGGCCTCGACATCCCGCTGGTGCGCTTCCTCGACGCCGGCTTCGCCGAGAAGAGCAGCGTCAAGTCGCAGGCCGACGCGCGCCCCGAAGGCGACGCGCTGCACCGCTACGGCAGCAACATGCTGCCGCTCGACCACGCCCCGCTCGCGCACGAGCCGTCGCGGGTCTTCACGTACCCGTTCGCGCGCACGCGCGACGCGCTCGCCGGCATCGCACGCGGGCCGGCCGATCCGCACTTCGGCTTCAAGCAGCGCTTCGTCAACCCCGCCACCGGGCGATCGCCGATGCCCACGATCGGCACCTTCGCTCAGCTCCTGCCGGCGCGTTTCGAGACCCGCCCCTATCGGAGCAGCGACTCGACCGTGCACGTCTGCCTGACCGGCGCGGGACGCGCGACGGTCGCCGACCAGGGGTTCGACTTCGCGCCGCGCGACGTCTTCGTGACGCCGTCGTGGCAGCCGTGGTCGATCGCGGCGTCGGAAGAGACGATCGTCTTCAGCTTCTCCGACCGGCCGGTGCAGCAGGTGCTCGGCCTCTGGCGCGAAGAGCGGCTGTGAGCCCGTCCGCCCGCGATCCGGTGATCGTCGCCGGCGCGGGCATCGGCGGGCTGGCCGCCGCGCTGGCGCTCGCGCAGCGAGGCTTTCGCGTCACCGTCCTCGAGCAGGCGGCGGAGATCGGCGAGATCGGCGCCGGCATCCAGCTCGCGCCGAACGCTTTCGCCGCCTTCGACGCGCTCGGCGTCGGCGAGCGCGCACGCGGCCGCGCCGTCTACACCGACCGGATGGTGATGATGGACGCCGTCGACGAGACGACCGTCGGCGAGATCCCGACCGGGCCCGCGTTCCAGGCGCGCTTCGGCAACCCGTACGCCGTCATTCACCGCGCCGACGTCCACCTGTCGCTGCTCGAGGGCGTTCGCGCGCAGTCCGGCGTCGAGGTGATCACCTCGACGCGCGTCACCGGCTTCGAGGACGACGGTCAGGGCGTGACCGTCATCGATGCCGGAGGCGGGCGCCATCGCGGCGCTGCCGTCGTCGGTTGCGACGGCGTCAAGTCGGCGGTCCGCGCGCAGACGGTCGGCGACGACGTCCGCGTCTCGGGGCACGTCGTCTACCGCGCGGTCGTCGACGCCGCCGAGTTTCCTGCCGACCTGCGCTGGAACGCGGCGGCGGTGTGGGTCGGCCCGAACTGCCACCTCGTCCACTACCCGTTGCGCGGCGGCGACCAGTACAACGTCGTCGTCACGTTCCACAGCCGCAAGGCCGAGACGTGGAGCGTCAGCGAGGGCAGCCGCGACGAAGTGCTGTCCTACTTCGGCGGCATCGGCCCGCGCGCGCGCCGCCTGCTCGACCTGCCGAGGACCTGGAAGCGCTGGGCGACCGCGGACCGCGAGCCGATCGCGACGTGGACGCACGGCCGCTCGACGCTGCTCGGCGACGCCGCCCATCCACTGCTGCAGTACCTCGCCCAAGGTGCCTGCATGGCGCTCGAGGACGCCGTGACGCTCGGCCGCGCGCTCGCGGCCACTGGCGACGACATCGACGCCGCGTTCGCGCTCTACCAGCGCTCGCGCGTCACGCGGACCGCGCGCGTCGTCCTCATGACGCGCGAGATGGGGCGGCTCTATCACGCCAAGGGCGTCGAGCGCCTGGTCCGCAACGAGCTCTGGCGCGACCGGACGCCCGAGCGTTTCTACGACGCGCTCGAATGGCTCTACGGCTGGAAAGCCGAGCGCTGCCTGGCCGCCTAGCGCCGCGCCGGCGCACGAACGAGAATCCGCCCGCGGGCGCCCGGCCCGCAGCATCGAGGAGGGCTTGCCATGGCCGTGTTGCGCGATCGTCCGTACTGCCAGTTCAACTTTCTCGTCGACCTCGGCGACGGCAACACCGACGGGCCGCGCGCCGGTTTCCAGGAGCTGAGCGCGATCACGACCGAGGTGACGGTGAGCGAGTACCGCAACGGCAACTCGAAGGAGAACAGCCCGATCAAGATCACCGGCCTCAACAAGGCGACCGACGTCACCCTCAAGCGCGGCATCATCGGCTCGCTCGACCTCTACGCCTGGCTCAACGACATCCGCGACGGCAACCAGGGCGCGCTTCGCACGGTCACCATCCAGCTGCAGAACGAGGACCACAGCGGCGTCGTGCAGACGTGGAAGCTGCTGCGCGCGCGGATCATCAAGCACACGAGCGGGCCGCTCAATGCCAAGGGCAGCGACGTGGCGATGGAAGAGCTCGTCCTCGCTTACGAGCGGCTCGAGATGGAATAGCGCGTGGCCGAGCAGCGCGACCGGCCCCACGGCAACTCGAACTTCGTCGTCGAGTTCGGCAGCGGCGCCTCGCGTTCGGGCCGGACCGGCTTCGCCGAGGTCGTGTTCTCCCCCTTCACGATCGCCGAGCGCGCGCCCGGCCGACGCGCGGCGGCGTCGGCCAACGCGAGCGCCTCGCCGGCCGGCGAGGCGACGGCGCCGCGACTCGTCCTGCGCCGCGGCGTCACCGGCGCGCTCGACCTCTACGCATGGTGGGACCAGGCGCGACGCGGCACGGCGCCGCCGCGGCGTGCGATGAACGTCAAGCTGCTCGCCGAGGACCACGCGACGGTCGTCTGGACCTGGCGCTTCCGCAACGTGCGGCCGGTGAGCCTGTCTTATTCGCCGCTGCGCGGCGTCGACGGCGGCGTGCTGATGGAGACGATCGAGCTCGCGTACGACGACGTGGAGATGGTCTAGCGACCGGGACCCTCGGCGGCCGCGCGTTCAGGGGAGTAGCGGCGCGGCAGAAGGACGCGCACGGTCGTGCCCTTCTCCATGACGGTGTCGATCTCGACCATCGCATCGAGCAGGTCGCAGAGCCGCTTGACGATCGCCAGGCCGAGGCCCTCGCCTTGCGACTGGTTGATCGGCCGCTCGTCCGCGTCGCTCGACGCGAGCACCGCGCTGTCCGGCACTTCTGCGACTGTCTCGCTCGCCAGCGACGGAGTGAGCGAATTGACGATCGGCGCGCCCGGCCCCGCATGGAATCCCGGGCCGCTGTCCTCGACGGTCAGGCACCAGCGCCGCGAATCTCCGGGTGCTGCCTCGCCCCACGAGAGCAGCACGCGGCCCGAGCGCGTGTACTTGAGCGCATTGAGCAGCAGGTTCTGGGCGATCCGGCGCACCTTGACGGCGTCGCCGTCGACGTGCAGCGTCTGCGGACCGTCGGCCTCGAGCGCGAGCCGCTTCGCGTCGGCGAGCGGTCGCACGTCGTCGCACAGGCGGCGCAGCAGGTCGGCGGCGTCGAACGCCGCGACGCGGCGTTCCTCCTGGCCGGCCTGAAGGCGCGCCAGCACCGTGACGTCGTCGAGCAGGTGCCGCAACGCCGTGACGTTGTTGCTCAGCAGGGCGATGAAGTCGTCGCGCCGGTCGGCGGGCAGGTCGCGAAAGGCCAGTCCCTGCGCGACGTTCGAGACGACACCGAGGTTGCCGCGCAGGTCGTGGGCGGCCTGCTGCCACAGGTCGGCGCGCCGCCTCTCCAGATGGCGCACGTCCGCCAGCGCACGCTCCAGGTCGTGGACGCTCCCGGCGGCCTCGACACGCTCGAGCTGGAAGTAGCGCTGCGCGCTCGTGCTCATCGCCTCGCTGATGTGCTCGGCCAGCTTCATTCGCGCCTCGGCGAACGCCGCGCCCGGCAGTTCCGGATGCGCTGCGGCGAAGCGCTCGAGCTCGGCGACCAAACAGCGGTGCAGGCAGCCCCATTCGCGCGTGACGTCGTGCAGGTCGTAGCCCTGCTGCCAGCGCTGCAGCCCGTGCGCTTCGGCCTCGCGCGCCTCGGCCGCATCAGCGACCGCCTCGCCCGGGACCGCCGCCAGGATGCCGGCGAACGATTCCAGCCATTGCGGCAGGTGGTCCTCGAGCTGGACCCGCGGCAGCGCGTTGCTCGCGGTGAGCTTCGAATCGGCGGCGATCGCCGTGCGCCAGGCGGCGATCAGCGCGGGGGCGACGGCGCGGAAATGCGCGCCCAGCGCCGCCCGCGCTGCCGTCATCGCGTCGTTCGGCGCCCGTGCGCCAGCACCCACACTGCTCCCCATCGCGCCATTGTGCAGCGGCCCGGAGGGCGGTCGAGACGGGGCCCCGTCGGCCGCGTTCGACGCCCGCCTAGAGCTGCGACCCGAGCAGCGAGGCGAGCTTCTCGAGCATCTTTTCCTTCATCGGCCGCGCCTCCCACTGGGCGAGGGTGATGCGGCGCGACCGCGCCAGGTCGGCAGCGAAGACCGCGACCTGCTCGGCAGCGAACGCCTTGTCGTAGATGTTGAGGTTGGCCTCGTCGTTGAGCCGGAACGAGCGATCGTCGAAGTTGGTCGACCCGGTCGAGACCATGAACTCGTCGACGATCATCACCTTGCAGTGGTACATCGTCGGCTGGTACTCGTAGATCTCGGCGCCGGCGGCGAGCAGCTCGCCCCAGCGCGAGCGCGACGCGGCGCGCACCGTCTCGGTGTCGATGTGGCCGCCGGGCGTGATGATCTGCAGCTTCACGCCGCGCTTCATCGCGTCGACCATGGTGCGGACCGCGAGCTCGTTGGGAACGAAATAGGAGCTCGAGAGGCGGATCGTCCGCTTCGCCGCGGTGATCGACATCAGGTACATCAGCTCCATGCTGGCGCTGCCGCCGCTCGGCGAGCTGCTGAACACCTGCGCCGCGCCGCCGCCCACCGGCTCGATCGTCGGAAAGTAGTCGACCCCGTGCAGCACCGCGCCGGTGGTCTTGATCCAGTTGTCCATGAACACGGCCTGCATCTGCGCGACGACCGGCCCCTCGACCTGGAAGTGCGTGTCGCGCCAGTGCTCGGGGTCCTGCGCGTCGCCGCTCCACTGCTCGGCGATGCCGACGCCGCCGGTGAAGCCGACGCGCCCGTCGACGACGAGGAGCTTCCGGTGCGTGCGGTTGTTGAGGCGGCCGAGGTGCGCCCAGCGCAGCGGGTGGTATTTCTGGATCTCGACACCGGCCGACTTCATCTCGGCGACGAGCGCCTCGTCCATCTTCTGCGAGCCGACCCAGTCGACCAGCACGTGGACCTTGACGCCCGCGCGCGAGCGCTCGGCCAGGGCATCGGCGAACTCCTTGCCGACCGTGCCCGACCAGTAGATGTAGGTCTCGAAGTTGATCGTCTCCTTGGCGCCGCGGATCGACGCGAGCATCGCCGGAAAGATGCGGTCGCCGTTGACGAGGACGCGGTAGCGGTTGCCGTTGATCACCGGCGGGCCGAGCAGCACGCCCATGGCGTGCACGAACTGCGGATCCTCGGTCGAGTAGAGGCGCTCGATCCGCTGCTGGATCTTCTTCTCGCCGGTCTGGACGTTGAAGACGACGAACGCGACGAGCGCCGTGATGACGACGGCGATGACGATGTCGATCACCAGGGTCTTCCTGCTGAACCTTCCGCGCAGGTGCTGCGCGATCCTGCCGCGCACGCCGACACGCTGCTGCTCGGGCGGACGTGGGGACGACGAGGGCATGCGCGGAGCGGGTCGTCAGATCCGGGGCGGATCGGTCTCGCGCTCGTAGTGGCGGTGGCGCGCGAGGGCGGCGATGAACGCATCGGCGGCAGCATCGTCGGATCGTGTCACCACGAGGCCGGGGTCGTCACTGCCGTCCGGCAAGGTCGCCGGCAGCATGGTGCGCTCGACCAGGGCGCTCTTCGCGCCGAGGACGAGGATCGTCTTGCAATGCCGGTACTGGTCCTTGACGAACTCGACCGCCTGCCCGAGCGCCGCCAGGCCAGCGTCGCGGCCGGGGACGACGACGCCGTCCCACAGCACGGCGGGCGCGGTCTCCATCGTCACCTCGACGTGGATCGGGTCGCCCGATGCAGGCTTCACGGCGCCGAGGCGCGCGCCGACGAAGCGCGGCACGGCGCCCGCGGCGGCGAGCGCGGCGTGGACCGTGCGCAGCGACGCGCCGTCGATGCCGTCGGCGACGAGCAGCGCGACGCGGCGCGTCTTGACGCTGCCGTCGCCGGGCCGCGCCGTCAGCGAGAGCGCCGGCGACGCCGTCACCTCGGGCTCGGCGGGGTTCTCGAGCACGCGCGGCTGGGCCGGCGGAACGGCGATGCCGATGCCGTCGGCGACGCCTTGCGCCAGCTCCGCCGAGACGTTGGCGAGCATCGCGATGACGCGCTCGCGGATCGCCTCGACGCCCACCTTCGTCAGCTCGAAGCGGAACGCGCCGACGATGTGCTTCCTCTCCGTCTCGGTCTGGCTCTCGAAGAACAGGCGCGCCTGCGTGAAGTGGTCGGCGAACTTCTCGGGCTTGCCGCGCACCTTGTCTTCCATCACCGGCTGCGGGAACGGGACGAAGCCGCGCATGCCGGCCTGGAACGGGCAGCCGCCGCCGAGCGAGTTCGGCTCGTAGGCGACGCGGCCGCGCGGGATCGCCTGGCGATGCATGCCATCGCGCTGGTTGTTGTGCACCTGCGCGACCGGCGCGTTGATCGGGATCTCGTGGAAGTTCGGCCCGCCCAGCCGCGTGAGCTGGGTGTCGAAGTACGAGTGGTGGCGGCCTTGCAGCAACGGGTCGTTGCTGGTGTCGATGCCCGGGATCATGTTCATCGTGCCGAACGCGACCTGCTCGGTCTCGGCGAAGAAGTTGTCCGGGTTGCGGTCGAGGACCATGCGGCCGACCTTCCGCACCGGGACGAGCTCCTCGGGAACGATCTTGGTCGCGTCGAGGATGTCGAAGCTGAAGCGGTCCGCCTCCTCCTCGGTGAAGACCTGCAGGCCGAGCTCCCACTCGGGATACGCGCCCGCCTCGATCGCTTCCCAGAGGTCGCGGCGATGGAAGTCGGGGTCGGCGCCGTTGATCTTGACCGCCTCGTCCCAGACCACCGAATGCGTTCCCGCCACCGGCTCCCAGTGGAACTTGCAGAAGCGCGATTCGCCCTGCGCGTTGACGAGCCGGAACGTGTGCACGCCGAAGCCCTGCATC
>DATIDZ010000093.1:0-3173 GCA_035456045.1 Caldimonas sp. | reverse complement strand
GATGCCGACCTCGAGGCTGGTCGATGCCGGATCGATCCCCTCGCGCGCCAGCTCCTCGATCAGCACCTGCATGTACGACGGCGTGACCATGATGATGTTGGGCTTGAGGTCGAGGATGAGCTGGACCTGCTTCTCGGTCTGGCCGCCCGACATCGGGATCACGGTGCAGCCGGCGCGCTCCGCGCCGTAGTGCGCGCCGAGGCCGCCGGTGAAGAGGCCGTACCCGTAGGAGACGTGCACCATGTCGCCTGGGCGCCCGCCCGCGGCGCGGATCGACCGCGCGACCAGGTCGGCCCAGGTATCGATGTCGCGCAGCGTGTAGCCGACGACGGTCGGCTTGCCGGTCGTCCCCGACGACGCGTGGATCCGCGCGACACGCTCGCGCGGCACGGCCAGCATGCCGAACGGATAGTGGTCGCGCAGGTCGCCCTTGACGGTGAACGGAAAGCGCGCGAGATCGGACAGCTCCTTGAGGTCCGACGGATGGACGCCCTTGGCGTCGAACGCGCGCCGGTAGTGGGGGACGTTGTCGTACGCGTGCTGCACGCTCCAGCGCATGCGCTCGAGCTGAAGCGCGCGCAGCTCGTCGACGCTCGCGCGCTCGATCGGCTCGAGCTCGCCGGGCAACGGGCGACGCGACGTCATCGCTGCTCCTCGCTCGTGGCGACGGGCATCACCGTGCGATCGCCCAGCCGGGCCGAGCGGCCTCTAACGAGCGCGACCCGCGCGCCGGCGAGGTTGGTGACGACGATGTCGTAGACGCCGGTGCGCCCGGTGCGCGCGACCTCGACGGCATCGGCGACAAGCACGTCGCCGCGCTTGACCGGCGCGAGGAAATCGACGGTCAGGCCGGACGCCACGGTCAGCTCGTTGCGCGAATTGCAGGCGAAGGCGAACGCCGAGTCGGCGAGCGTCGTGATGAAGCCGCCGTGACAGATCTCGTGGCCGTTCAGCATGTCGTCGCGGACCGCCATCTCGAGCCGTGCCGTGCCGTCGCCGATGGCGAGGATCCGCATGCCGAGGCCTCGAGACGCGCGGTCGGCCGCGAACATGTGCGCGCCGACCTCGTGCGGCGTCGGTGTGAGCCGCGCGGTGTCGCGGTCCAGGGCCGCTCTGCTGGTCATCGGCGTCGCCATCGGATCAGCGGTCGGAGAAGACGGGCGCACGCTTGGCCATGAAGGCGGCGACGCCCTCCTCGAAGTCGTGCGCGGCGCCGAGCGTGCTCTGCGCGTCGGCCTCGAGGCTGAGCGCCGCCGAGAGGTCGAGGTGCTGCGACGCGTCGAGCGCCTGGCGCGTGGCGACGAGCGCGCGGGTCGGCATCGTCGCCAGGCGCGCGGCGAGCGCCTCGACCTCGGCCGGGAAGGCCGCGTCGTCGACGCACTTCCAGATCAGCCCGAGCCGGACCGCGTCCTCGGCGCCGAGCTTGTCGGCGAGCATCGCCAGGCCGAGCGCGTTGGCGCGGCCGACGAGGCGCGGCAACAGCCACGTGCCGCCGCAATCGGGGATCAGCCCGATCTTCGCGAACGCCTGCAGGAAGCTCGCCGAGCGCGCCGCGATGACGATGTCGCACAGCAGCGCGAAGTTCGCGCCGGCGCCGGCGGCGACGCCGTTGACCGCGGCGACGACCGGCACCGGCATCGAGCGGATGCGCAGCGCGAGCGGCTTGTAGTAGCGCTCGATCGCCGAGCCGACGTCGGCGGTGCCGCCGTCGCGGTTCGGCGCGACCGCGGGGTCGGAGAGATCCTGGCCTGCGCAGAAGCCGCGGCCGGTTCCCGTGACGACGACGCAGCGCACGCTGCGATCGCCGGCGGCCGCGTCTAGCGCGGAGCGCAGCTCGCCGTGCATCGCGCCGGTGAAGCTGTTGAGCGCCTGGGGACGGTTCAGCGCGAGCGTGCGAACGCTGCCGGAGTCGCTGATGCGAACGAGCGGTTCTTCCAAGGGAGGTCTCCTGCCCGGGCCTGGACGAGAAACATCATCGACCGACCGGTAGGAAATAGTGTAGGTCGTCGCCGAGGCGTTGGCAAGGCGGGCAACGCTCAGGGGCGCGACAGGAAGGCGAGCAGCCGACGCTCGCCGGCGTTCAGTCCGGCGCGCCGCGACGCCTTGTCGAGCTCGGCGAGCAGCTCGGCATCGAGCTCGCTGCCCAGCGCCTCGAGCACGCGCGGATGAACGTACGACTTCTTGCAGACGGCCACGGTGTTGCCGAGCCGTTTGGCGACCTGGGCGAGCAGCTCCTTGACCGTCGGCCGGGGCCTGCCTTCGGCGGCGCCCTGCTCGATCCACAGCGCCAGCGCGTGCGCGGTCCCGTGCCAGGTGCGAAAGTCCTTGGCAGTGAACTCGGCGCCGCTGATCTCGCGGATGTAGACGTTGACCTCGTCCGAGCCGACGCTGCGCACCTCGCCGTGTTCGTCGACGTACTGGAACAGCTCCTGTCCCGGCATCGCCTGGCAGCGCCGCACGACCTTGGCGACGCGCGGGTCGTCGATCGAGACCTCGTGCTCCTTGCCGCTCTTGCCGCGAAAGCGCAGGCGCAGGCGATCGCCCGAGACGGCGGCGTGGCGGTTGCGCAAGGTGGTCAGGCCGAACGACTTGTTCTCTCGCGCGTATTCCTCGTTGCCGATGCGCACGTAGGTCGTGTCGAGGAGGCGAACGATCGTCGCCAGCACGGTCTCCCGCCGCGGCCTCGTGCCGACCAGGGCGGCGAGATCGGACGCGACCCGCTTCCTGATGCGCGGCAGCGCAGCGCCGAAGTCGAGCATGCGCTCGAACTTGTCGGCGTCCCGCGCGACGCGCCAGTCGGGGTGATAGCGGTACTGCTTGCGCCCGCGCGCATCGCGCCCGGTGGCCTGGATGTGACCGTTCGGCCGGGTGCAGATCCAGACTTCCTCGTACGCGGGCGGGATCGCGAGCGCGCGAATGCGCTGCAGCTCGGCCGCCTTGCGCACGCGCTTGCCGTCGGGGCCGACGTACGCGAACTCGTCGCCGACGCGAATGCGCCGGATGCCGGGCGCCTGATCGCTCACCCAGACCAGTCCGCGCGGCGTCTCGACATCGCCGAGGCTCCTGGCCGGCAGACGGGCACCGCCCACGCCGCGCGACGCCGACGCGCCGGCGGTGGTCCGCGCGGCCGGGCTCGTCATCGAGCGGCGATGGCCGGAGGCGAGTGTCCTGGC
>DATIDZ010000092.1:0-4224 GCA_035456045.1 Caldimonas sp. | reverse complement strand
CGGTTCGATGTGCATGGGGGATGCGGCACGCCCGAGGCGCGCCCCTTCTCTCGGAGCCTAGCCCATTCTGTGAGCCGGCCCCGCGGCCGATCTATCGGCCCGCGTCCCCGCTGGGTGTGGGTCCGTTCCTACAGTCGGCCGCTCATCTGCGCGCCAGCACCTCGGGATTGAGGGCGGTCGGCGGCGGCGCCGCATCGGGACGGCGGTCGAGCGCGGCGATCAGGTTGGTGGCGGCGAGCTCGGCCATCGCCCGCCGCGTCGGCAGGCTGGCGCTGGCGATGTGCGGCGTGAGGACGACGTTGCGACAGGCGAGCAGGTCGGGGTGGACCGTCGGCTCGCCTTCGAACACGTCGAGGCCGGCGGCGGCGATGCGTCCCTCGCGCAACGCTGCGGCGAGGGCGACGTCGTCGACGACGCCGCCGCGCGCGATGTTGACGAGCGTCGCGGTCGGCTTCATCAGCGCGAGCTCGGCGGCGCCGACGAGGTGGTGCGACTCGGCGCTGTAGGGGACGACGACGACCACGTGGTCGGCCTCGCGCAGCAGCGCCTCGCGCGAGACGTAGCGCGCCCCGAGCGCCACCGCCTCGGCGGCCGGAAGCGGCGAGCGGTTGTGATAGATCACCTTCATCGCGAAGCCGTGCGCCCCGCGGCGCGCGATCGCCTGGCCGATCCGGCCCATGCCGAGGATGCCGAGCGTCGCGCCGTGCACGTCGCTGCCGGCGAACAGGTCGACGCTCCACTTCGACCACTCGCCGCGGCGCAGGAACGCCTCGCTCTCGCTGATGCGACGCGCCGCCGCCATGACGAGCGCGAAGCCGAAGTCGGCCGTCGTCTCGGTCAGCACGCCGGGTGCGTTGCTCACCGCGACGCCGCGCGCGGTGCACGCCGGCACGTCGATGTTGTTGTAGCCGACGGCGAGGCTGCACACGGCGCGCAGCTGCGGACACGCGGCGAGCAGCGCGGCGTCGATCGCCTGCGTGCCGGTGACGAAGACGCCGTCCTTGCCCTGCAGCCGGCGGATCAGCTCGTCGCGGCTCCAGACGTCGTCGGCGTCGTTCGACTCGACCTCGAAGTGCTCGCGCAGGCGAGCGACGACGTCGGGAAAGATGCGGCGGCAGACGAGGATCGAGGCAGGCATGGCGACGTCGGTCACTCGAGGAAGCGCGTGAAGCTCGCGACCGGCTCGCGCTCGGTGACGAGCGTGTTCTCGATCGCGTCGGGGTCACGCACGCCGAGCGACATGCCGCAGACGAGCTGCTGGTCGTCGGGGATGCCGATCGCCTCGGTGATGAGGCGGTGGAACGGCGTGAACGCCGCCTGCGGGCAGGTGTCGAGGCCGCGTCCGCGCGCCGCGACCATGACGTTCTCGAGGAACATGCCGAAGTCGAGCCAGCTGCCCTGCCGCATGATGCGGTCGATCGTGAACATGAAGCCCACCGGCGCGCCGAAGAACTCGTAGTTGCGCCGGTGCTGCGCGTGCATGCGCGCCTTGTCGGTCTTGGCGATGCCGAGCAGGCCGTAGAGGTCCCAGCCGACCTTGCGGCGGCGCTCGATGAAGGGGGAACGCCACTCCGTCGGGTAGTACGCGTACTCCTCGGTGTGGCGGGCGCGCTCGACCGGGTCGTCGTAGGCGGCGACGAGCTTCGCGGAGAGCGACTTCAGCGCGTCGCCGGTGAGCACCGCCACATGCCACGGCTGCGTGTTGGTCCCCGAGGGCGCGCGCGCGGCGACGGCGAGGATCGCCTCGATCGTCTCGCGCGGCACCGGGGTCGGCAGGAAGGCGCGGATCGAGTGGCGCGAGGTGATCGCCTCGTCGACCGCACGGCTGGCGGCGGCATCGCTCATTGCAGGGCCTTCACGAAAGCGAGCAGGCGATCGGGCAGCGGCACCGGACGGCGCGTCTCGCGATCGACGTAGACGTGGATGAAACGCCCGTGCGCCGCCGTCTCGGCCGCGCCGGCGGCGAAGATGCCGATCTCGTACGAGACGCTGGTGCGGCCGATCCGAGCGACGGCCAGGCCGGCCTCGAGCGCCTGCGGGAAGGCGAGCGACGAGAAGAAGTGGCAGCCGTTCTCGACGACCAGGCCGATCACGTCGCTGTGCTTGATGTCGAGCACGCCGGCAGCGACGAGCTCGGCATTGATGGCGCTGTCGAACAGGCTGAGGTAGACAACGTTGTTGAGGTGGCCGTACGCATCGTTGTCGGTCCAGCGCGTCGCGAGGGGAACGAATCGTCGATAGCGCGAGCGCGGCGCCGGTGCGGGACGATCGATCTTGGGCGGAGACGGGTCGGCGGTGGTCATGGGCCGCGATTGTCGACGGCAAGCGCCGGCTGCGCAGAGGCCGTCGCTGCGGACGCGTCGGCGCTCCGGGAGCGACCGCGCCAGGCGCGCCAGGCGTCGATCGCCGTCTCGATGGTCGCCGCCTGGATCGCGACGGTGACGTCGAGGTCGTGGCCGTAGCCCCCGGCCATGGCCAGCGCCACCGGGATGCCGAGCTCGCCGAGCAGGCCCAGCACGCGTCGGTCGCGCGCGAGCAGCCCGGCGGCGCTGACCTTCAGGCGGCCCAGCCGGTCGCCTTCGTGGGGATCGGCGCCGGCGAGGTAGAAGGCGAGGCCGAACGGTCGCTCGCGGTGCTCGCGGACGAGGACGTCGAGCGCCCGGTCGAGCGCGCCCAGGTAGTCGGCATCGCCGCAGCGGTCGGGCAAGGCGACGTCGAGATCGCTGGCCGCCTTGCGGAACGGAAAATTTTTCGCCCCGTGCAGCGAGATGGTGAACACGCTCGCGTCGCCGGCGAAGATCGCCGCCGTGCCGTCGCCCTGGTGCACGTCGAGGTCGACGACGACGATGCGCAGCGGCGCCTCGGCCTGCACGAGGCGCGACGCCACGGCGACGTCGTTGAAGACGCAGTAGCCGCTGCCGCGCGATGCCGATGCGTGGTGGGTGCCGCCGGCCAGGTTGGCGGCGACGCCTTCGGCGAGCGCGGCCCGTGCGGCCGCGACCGTCGCGCCGACCGAGCGGCGCGAGCGCTCGACCATCTCCTCGCTCCACGGAAAGCCGATGGCGCGCTGCTCGGCCGCGCCGAGCGTTCCCGATGTCACCGCCGCGACATACGCCGGGTCGTGGACGCGCATCAGGTCGGCGTCGCTGACCGGATCGGCCTCGTGCGCGTCGAGGCCGGGCAGGCTCGCGACCCGCTCGCGCAGGAGACGATATTTGGAGCGCGGGAAGCGGTGCCCGGGTGGCAGCGGCAGGAGGTGACGGTCGGAATGGAACGCCTGCATCGGCGCCATTGTGCGGACCTCGCGCCGTCGTGCCGGAAGAGCATCGCCGCCACCGGTCCTAGGGATGCCCCACTAACATGGTGCAGCGCAGCAAAAAACACTTGCAATGCGCGGCGACGCCTCTATACTTCATTCATGTTGCATTGCAGCATATCGCAACCGCAAAGCACCATCCCCACCACCCGCCAGGAGACCCACCATGATCACCGTTGAACAAATCGTCAACACGCAAAAGACCAACATCGACACCTTTTTCGGCCTGACCGGCAAGGCGTTCGAAGGCGTCGAGAAGCTCATCGAGCTGAACCTGTCGGCCGCCAAGGCCGCCATGGCCGAAGCCGCCCAGACCACGAAGCTCGCGCTGTCCGCCAAGGATCCGCAGGAGCTCGTCGCGATCCAGACCGCGCTGATGCAGCCGGCCGCCGAGAAGGCTGCTGCCTACGGCCGCTATGTGTACGAGATCGCCGCCTCGACGGGAGCCGAAGTCTCGCGCGTCGCCGAAGCGCAAGCCGCCGAAGCGCAAGCGAAGTTCATGGCGATCGTCGACACGGCCGTCAAGAACGCGCCGGCCGGCACCGAGAACGGCGTAGCGCTGATCAAGTCGGCGGTTGCCGCGGCGAACAACGCCATCGAGACGGCGCAGAAGGCCGCCAAGCAGGCCGCTGAAGTCGCGGAAGCGAACTTCAACGCGATGTCCTCGACCGCCGTCCGCGCGACCAAGGGCAGCAAGAAGGCCTGAGCCTGCGAAAAGACGCGCGCGCCGCACGATCGGCGCATCACGGAGCCCGGAGCGATCCGGGCTTTTTTCGTCTGCGCGCGCCGGCTAGGATTCCGAGCGATGAGCGAATCGAGCCGGCCGGAAACGCCGGGCTTCGCCGAGGCCCTCGGGTGGTGGTTGAAGCTCGGCTTCGTCAGCTTCGGCGGGCCGGCCGGGCAGATCG
>DATIDZ010000091.1:0-7315 GCA_035456045.1 Caldimonas sp. | reverse complement strand
TAGTCGAACATCGGGAAATCGACGACCCACAGCGGCTTCCAGCCTTCGCCGGTGATCTTCTGGTCGACACCCACCTTGAGGCGCAGCGCGCCGATGGCGTCGCTAACAACCTTCGCGGAGTCGGCACCGAAGAAGATCAGGTCGCCGTCCTTCGCGCCGGTGCGCGCCAGGATCTCGGCCAGCGCCGCGTCGTGCAGGTTCTTGACGACCGGCGACTGCAGGCCCTCGCGTCCCTTGGCGATGTCGTTGACCTTGATCCAGGCCAGGCCCTTGGCGCCGTAGATCTTGACGAACTCGGTGTAGCCGTCGATCTCGCCGCGGCTCATCTCGCCGCCGCCGGGAACGCGCACCGCCGCGACGCGGCCGCCCTGGGTCTTGGCCGGCGTCGAGAAGACCTTGAAGTCGACGTCGGTCATGACGTCGGTGAGCTCGGTCAGCTCGAGCTTGACGCGCAGGTCGGGCTTGTCGGAGCCGAACCGGCGCATCGCCTCTTGCCACGTCATCACCGGGAACGCCGGCAGCTCGACGCCGATGGCGTGCTGGACGGTGCTCCTGATCATCGCCTCGAACATCGCCCGGATCTCGGCCTCGTCGAGGAACGACGTCTCGATGTCGATCTGGGTGAACTCGGGCTGGCGGTCGGCACGCAGGTCCTCGTCGCGGAAGCACTTGGTGATCTGGTAGTAGCGGTCGAAGCCCGCGACCATCAGCAGCTGCTTGAACAGCTGCGGGCTCTGCGGCAGCGCGAAGAACATGCCGTCGTGGACGCGGCTCGGCACGAGGTAGTCGCGCGCGCCCTCCGGCGTGCTGCGGGTGAGCATCGGCGTCTCGATGTCGATGAAGCCGTGGTCGTCGAGGAAGCGCCGCACCTCCATCGACATGCGGTAGCGCAGCATCAGGTTGCGCTGCATCTGCGGCCGGCGCAGGTCGAGGACGCGGTGCGTCAGGCGCGTCGTCTCCGAGAGGTTCTCCTCGTCGAGCTGGAACGGCGGCGTGACGCTCGGGTTCAGCACCTCGAGCTCGCGGCAGAGCACCTCGACCTTGCCGCTGGTCAGGTTGGCGTTGTCGGTGCCGGCGGGGCGCGCGCGCACGAGGCCGGTCACCTTCAGGCAGAACTCGTTGCGCACTTCCTCGGCGACGGCGAACGTCTCCGCGCGATCCGGGTCGCAGACGATCTGCACCAGGCCCTCGCGGTCGCGCAGGTCGATGAAGATCACGCCGCCGTGGTCGCGGCGGCGGTGGGCCCAGCCCATCAGCGTGATCGTCTGGCCGAGGAGCGCTTCGCTCACCAGGCCGCAGTAGGTCGTTCTCATCACATCACTCCATGCATTCTTGTTCGATCGCGCCGTTGCCGTTGCCGGCGGCGCTGCGGAGGCTCTGGCTGCGCAGGTCGCAGCGGCGGGCTGAGCGCAGGCCGGGCGCTCAGCCCGGCAGGTTTCGCACCGCCACCGTGGCCGGATCGATGCGCGCGGGCGGGGCGACGACGCCCATCGAGATCACGTACTTGAGCGCTTCGTCGACGCTCATCGCCAGGGCGACGACGTCGCTCCTGGGCACCATGAGGAAGAAGCCCGAGGTCGGATTCGGCGTCGTCGGCACGTAGACGCTGAGGTAGTCGCCGCGCAGGTGCAGCGCCGCTTCGCCGCCCGGCTTGCCGGTGACGAAGGCGATCGTCCAGCTGCCTGCGCGCGGGTACTGCACCAGCACGGCCTCGCGGAAGGCGTTGCCGCTGCTCGAGAACAGCGTGTCCGAGACCTGCTGCACCGAGCTGTAGATCGACTTGACGATCGGAATCCGCTTGAGCAGCCGATGGCCCTGGCGCAGCGACCACTGGCCGGCGACGTTGGTCGCGAAGATGCCGGTCAGCAGCAGGCCGGCCACCATCACGAACACGCCGAGGAACGGGATCTTCTGCAGCATGCCGATGAAGGCATGGCTGCCCTCGGGCAGGATCACCTGCGAGACCGCGAGCAGCCAGACGAACACGCCGTTCAGCATGCCGAGCACCGCCTGGAGCACCCAGATCGTGACGGCGAGGGGCAGCCAGACCAGGAGGCCCGCGATCAGGTACTTCTTCACTCGCTGCTCTTCACTCGGTCAGGGCCCGACGCGCCGGCGACGCGTCACGTCCCGCCCTTGGACGGCGTCGTCGCCGCCGGCGCCGCGGCGGGTGCCGCAGCAGGCGCAGGCGCCGCAGCCGGCTCGCTCTTGGCCGCGTCGCCCTTGGCCGGCTCCTTGCCGTTCACCGGCGCGGAGCCGCCCTCGGGCTTGGCGTCGGCCGCAGGCGCGGCATCGCCGTCGCCGGACTTGGCGGCCTTCTTGTTGTCGCCGCGGAAATCGGTCACGTACCAGCCCGAGCCCTTGAGCTGGAAGCCGGCCGCGGTGACCTGCTTGACGAACGTCGTCGCGCCGCACGCCGGGCAGACGTTCAGGGGCGGATCGGAAATTTTCCGCAGCACGTCCTGCGCGTGGCCGCAGCTTGTGCAGCGATAGGCGTAGATCGGCATCGCCGGACCTCGGATCAAAGCAACCCGGCAGTATAAATCTCGCGCCCGCCGGCACCCGTTCCGGGCTCAGTGGACCTTCAGGAAGATCTGCATGGCGACCAGGCCGAGGATGAAGCCGAGGCCGGTGTAGACGATGCCGGTCAGGAGGCGGTTGGTGCGCCGCTGCTCGACCAGGATCGCCTCGAGGAAGCGCTGCTGGACCGGCGGCTGCGGCTGCAGGGCGCCGTGCAGCAGGCGCGGCAGCTGCGGCAGGAGGTGGACGAAGCGCGGCGCCTCCTTCTGCAGCTGCTCGACGAGGCCGCGCCAGCCGATCTGCTCCTCCATCCAGCGCTCGAGGAAGGGCTTGGCGGTGCTCCAGAGGTCGAGCTCGGGGTCGAGGTCGCGACCGAGTCCCTCGATGTTGAGCAGCGTCTTCTGCAGCAGCACCAGCTGCGGCTGGATCTCGACGTTGAACCGGCGCGAGGTCTGGAACAGGCGCAGCAGCACCTGGCCGAGCGAGATGTCCTTGAGCGGCCGGTCGAACTGCGGCTCGCAGACGGCGCGGATCGCGCCCTCGAGCTCGTCGATGCGCGTCTGCGGCGGCACCCAGCCGCTCTCGACGTGCAGCTCGGCCACGCGCTTGTAGTCGCGGTGGAAGAAGGCGATGAAGTTTTGCGCCAGGTAGTCCTTGTCGAACTCGGTCAGCGTGCCGACGATGCCGAAGTCGAGCGAGATGTAGCGGCCGAAGGTCTCCGGCGCGATCGACACCTGGATGTTCCCGGGGTGCATGTCGGCGTGGAAGAAGCCGTCGCGGAACACCTGCGTGAAGAAGATCGTGACGCCGTCGCGCGCCAGCTTCTTGATGTCGACGCCGGCGTCGCGCAGGCGCTGGACATGGCTGATCGGCACCCCGTCCATGCGCTGCATGACGATGACGTCCTGCGTGCACAGCTCCCACACCATCTCGGGCACGAGCACGAGGCCGAGCCCATCCATGTTGCGGCGCAGCTGCGCGGCGTTGGCCGCCTCGCGGACGAGATCGAGCTCGTCGTGCAGGTACTTGTCGAACTCGGCGACCACCTGGCGCGGCTTGAGCCGCTTGCCGTCCGTCGACCAGCGCTCGACGACGCGGGCGACCTGGCGCATGACCTCGATGTCGTCGTCGATCGCCTCGAGCATGCCGGGTCGCAGCACCTTGACCGCGACCTCGCGGCCGTCCTTGAGGACGGCGAAGTGCACCTGCGCGATCGATGCGCTCGCGACCGGCTCGGCATCGAAGCTGGCGAAGATCGCGCCGAGCGGCTGGCCGAACGCCTTCTCGACGATCGCACGCGCGACGTCGGCCGGAAACGGCGGCACGCGGTCCTGCAGGCGCGCGAGCTCGTTGGCGATGTCGGGCGGCAGGAGATCGCGCCGCGTCGACAGCACCTGGCCGAACTTGACGAAGATCGGCCCGAGCCGCTCGAGGCCGAGGCGCAGCCGCTCGCCGCGCGGCGCGTCGAGGCGCCGCCCGATCGTGATGACCCGGACGAGAAAGCGCACCCAGCGCTGGCGAAAGCTCGACAGCGCGAGCTCGTCGAGACCGTAGCGGAGAACCGTGACGCAGATGACGACGAGTCGGGCGATGTGCCTCATCGGCGCGGCCCGGCAGCAGGGGCGCGCATCAGCGCGGCGGTGCGGCGGTCGGGCCCGGCGCGCGCGCCGCCAGGTCGCGCAGGGTCTTCGCGCCCTCGCGCAGCGCCCCGGCGAACCAGCCGCCGATCTTCGCCAGCTGGCGCGCCGGCGCATCGCCGACGACGCGCGCGAGATCGTCCTGCAGGTCCCAGCGCAGGTTGTCGATCAGCCAGTCGATGTCGCTCGCGAACGCGGCGTCTCCCGAGACGGTGACCGCGGGCCGCTCGCCGGCAACGATTCGCGTCAGCGCGAGCGCCGGATTGGCCGCGTCGACGGCGACGCGAAGGTCGGGCGGCAGCGTCGACGCTTCCGGCAGCCATTCGATCAGGCCGGCCGGCGAGACGCGGAACGCGAACGGACCGACCGCGGGCAGCAGCGTCGGCCAGCCGGTCAGCTCGATCTGCATCGTCCGCCCGGCATGCGGGCGCAGCCGCTCGACCGCCGCCGGCTCGGCAGCGATCACGTGATTGACGAGAAGGACGAGCCGCTCCATCACCGAGCGCTCGGCCAGCGCTTTGATCGCTTCGAGCATGCCGCGATTGTAGGGACCCGCCCGGAATCGACGACGTGCCGCAGGCTCGCTGCGGCATGGCGCGCCGGTTGCCCGGACAATCGCTGCTTCCCTGGATGAACCGCCATGATCCTGCTCACCGGCGCGACCGGCTACATCGCATCCCACACCTGGCTTGCCCTCGAGGCGGCCGGCTACGCCGTCGCCGGCATCGACGACTTCTCGAACAGCTCGCCCGAGGTGCTGCACCGCCTCGCCGCGCTCGGCGCCGACGTCTCGCATTTCGTTCGCGCCGACGTGCGGGATCGCGGCGCGCTCGACACCTTGTTCGCGGGCGGCCGCATCGATGCCGTCGTCCACTTCGCCGCCTCGAAGGCCGTCGGCGAGAGCGTCGCCGAGCCGCTCAAGTACTACGCCAACAACGTCGGCGGCCTGATCGCGCTCGCCGAGGCGATGCAGGCCCACGGCTGCGGCACGATCGTCTTCAGCTCGAGCGCGACGGTCTACGGCCAGCCCGAGCGGCTGCCGATCCGGGAAGACTCGCCGCTCGCCGCGACCAACCCGTACGGCGCGACCAAGCTGATGAGCGAAGGCATCCTGAGCGACATCGAGCGCGCCGATCCGGCGTGGCACGTGGCGCTGCTGCGCTACTTCAATCCGGTCGGCGCGCACGAGAGCGGAACGATCGGCGAGGACCCGCGCGGCACGCCCAACAACCTGATGCCCTACATCGCCCAGGTCGCGGTCGGCAAGCGGCCGAAGCTGCAGGTCTTCGGCGACGACTACGACACGCCGGACGGCACCGGCGTGCGCGACTACCTCCACGTCGTCGACCTCGCCGAAGGACACGTCGCCGCGCTGCGCCACCTCCTCGGCGGCGCGCGCTCGCTGACCGTCAACCTCGGCACCGGCCGCGGCAGCAGCGTGCTCGAGCTCGTGCGCGCCTTCGAGCGCGCGAGCGGAAGACCGGTGCCGTACGAGATCGTCGCGCGCCGGCCGGGCGACGTCGCCGCGTGCTATGCCGATCCGGCGCTCGCCGAGCGCACGATCGGCTGGAAGGCGACGCGGGACCTCGACCGGATGTGCGCCGACACGTGGCGCTGGCAGCGCGCCAACCCGAACGGCTTCGCGTCCTGACGCACGCGCGGCGCCAGCGCAGGGCCTGCTGACGCGCGCGACGCTACAGCAGCGCCTGCTGGCGCGCGAGGCGCCACGACGGCGCGCCGTCCTTGGCGGCAGCGAGCATCCAGAGCTCGCGGAACGGCACCGCGCCCTGCTCCGCCGATTCGCGGATCAGCCCCGAGAACTCGACGCTCGCCAGCCATGCCGCGCCGAGCTCCTCGACGTCGAGGAGCGTCGCGTGCAGCGTGATGACGTCGGTGCGGCTCGGCCCGCCGACGCGGTTGCTGAGGACCGGCAGCAGCTCCTGCAGCATGTCGGGCGTCGTCAGGTGACCGAGCGTCTGCACGTCGCCGGCGTCCCAGGCGGCCTGCAGGCGAAGGAATCGCGATCGCGCCGCTTCGAGCACCTCGGCGCCGTCCAGCGATGCTGACGACGCGGCACGCGGCACGTGCTCGAACAACGACGCGACGATGCGACCGCCGCCGCCGGCGAGGTTGACAGCACCGGGACCGCGAGATCGCTCGCGCTGCCGACGCCGCAGGACGACGACGAAGAAGAGCCCGGCGACGACGACCACCGCGGCGGCACCGGCGACATCGCCCGGGCGGCGCGGCGCGAGCAGCGCGAGCAGCGCCGCGAGCATGCCGATCCACGTCGTGACGCTGCCGACGAAGACGCTGCCGGCACCGGCGGCAGCGGCGGGCGAGCTGCCGAGCAGGAGCGGAACGCCGAGGCCGAGCGACAGCGGAGCGCGCCAGTGCCGCGAGACGCGGATCGCCGGCCGGCCGCTGCTCAGCACTTGATCCCCACGTGCAGCGCGACGACGCCGGCGCTGAGGTTGTGGACGTCGACGTGGCCGAAGCCGGCCGTCTTCATCATCGCCTTCAGCGTCGCCTGGTCGGGGTGGACGCGGATCGATTCCGCGAGGTAGCGATAGCTGTCGCCGTCGCCGGCGACCCAGCGGCCGATGCGCGGCAGCACGTTGAACGAGTACCAGTCGTACGCCTTGGCGAGCGGCGCGGCGACTTTCGAGAACTCGAGGACCAGGAGCCGCCCGCCGGGCTTGAGAACGCGCGCCATCTCGGCGAGCGCGACCTCCTTGTGGGTCATGTTGCGCAGGCCGAAGGCGACGCTCACCAGGTCGAACGATCCGCTCGCGAACGGCAGCGACTCGGCGTCGCAGAGCAGCGTCGGCAGGACGATGCCTTCGTCGAGGAGGCGATCGCGCCCCTGGTGAAGCATCGCTTCGTTGATGTCGGTGTGGACGACGAGCCCGCGCGCGCCGGCCGGGCCGGCGAAGGCGCGCGCGAGGTCGCCGGTGCCGCCGGCGATGTCGAGCACGCGGTCGCCCGGCTGCACGTTCGCGACCGACACCGTGTACGCCTTCCACGCCCGGTGCATGCCGAGCGACAGCAGGTCGTTCATCAGGTCGTAGCGGTCGACGACCGAGTCGAACACCCGGCGCACGCGGCCGGCCTTGTCGACCTCGTCGACGCGCTCGTAGCCGAAATGCGTCTCGGAC
>DATIDZ010000090.1:0-4065 GCA_035456045.1 Caldimonas sp. | reverse complement strand
TCGCGGCCTGGGGCAAGCTGATGATCGACAACTCCCTCGGCGCCGCAGGAACGAACGCCGCCGCGGTGGGACTCGACAAGCTCGGCCAGGTGGGCGTGCTCTATCACGGCCTCGAGGTGCTGGGCGGCGGCGCGATCCTGGTCAGCCTGGTCCTCGCCGCCATGGCCGCGCTGGTGATCGACCGGAAGATGGTTCAGGCCGCGGGCTTCGCGGTGGCCGGCGCCGTGCTCACCTTCTTCGGCTTCATGCACAGCGAGGCGATCGGCTTCGGCAAGACGCCGATGGTGGCGCTCAGCTACCTGGTCGTCGCGGCCGCGCTGTACGGCCTGGCGCGCGCCTCGTCCAAGGCGCCGACGACGGCACCGGCCGCGGAAGCCAGGCCCGTGGCGCCGATCGGCTCGGCCCCGGCCTGAGCGGAAGCGAGGGCGCTAGTGTGCTGTCCCACACTAGCAAGCCGCCCGCTCGCGGGCGGCCTGCAGCGTGTGCAGGGTGACCTTGCGCACTTCGGCCTTGCTCTGCTCGATGTGCGAGCGCAGCAGCAGCTGCGCCTGGTCGGCCTTCTTCTGCATCACCGCGCGCAGGATCTTGGCGTGCTCGACGTAGGTCGCCTCGATGCGGCTCTGGCGCGTGAAGTCGAGGCGACGAATGATGCGGATGCGCTCGGTGACGTCCCAGTGGACGCGCGCCATCTCGTCGTTGCCGGCGGCGCGAACGAGCGCGGCGTGGAACTGCTCGTCGTGCAAGCCGACCCGGCGCGGATCGGCGAGGCGCTCGGCCGGCGGCACGAGCCAGATCGACTTCAGCGCCTCGAGCTCGGCCGGCGCGTCCGCGCGCGCGCACAGCCGCGCGATGCTCGCCAGCTCGAGCACCACGCGCAGGTCGTAGAGCTGCTCCAGGCGACCGAAGTCGATCGGCAGCACGTACCAGCCGAGCTTCGACTCGACGCCGAGAAAGCCCTCGTCGCGCAGGCGAAAGAGCGCCTCGCGCACGGGGGTGCGGCTGACGCCGAGGCGCTGCGCGAGCTCGGTCTCGGAGAAGCGATCGCCCGCGACCAGCTCGAAGTCGTGGATCTGCGCCTTGAGCGCGTCGTAGACGTGGTCGGCGAGCTTGCCGACGCGTGCCGGCGGTGCAGCGTCGGCACGCTCGCGCGTCGCGGCGGGGGCGACGCCCTCGCGGACTGCGGCGGCGCTCATGGCGCGAGCTGGCTCACGTGGGCGGCGACGACGCGCCAGCCCGCGTCGAAGCGGACCCAGGTCTGGCTTTGCCGGCCGATCGCCGGGTTGCCCTCGCGCCGGAACTCGGTCATCGCGGTCGCGAAGTCGTGGCCGAACGTCGTGATCACGGTCGCACCGAGCGTTCGCGCCAGGCCGGCGCTCGGCCGCGCCGAGCGAAAGGCGCGGATCGCGTCGATGCCGACCAGGTTCTCGCCGATACCGTAGCGCACCGTGCCGGGCGATGGCCAGAACAGCTCGTCGAGGACGTCGATGCGGTTCATCACCAGCGCGTCTTCGTAGCGCGCGAACACCGCCGCCACTTCGGCGACGACGTCGGGCAGGTTGATCTCGGATTCGGTCATCGCGATGCGGTCGAGGGAGCGACCGGCGCGTCTGCGACGCCGGCCTGCTGCAGATGATGGGCGACACGCAGGACGACGTCCTCGCGCCACGGCGCGGCGACGATCTGCACGCCGATCGGCATCGTCGCATGGCAGCCCCAGACCGGCACGGCGCAGACCGGAAGGCCGATGAACGAGATCGGCTGCGTCAGCAGGCCGAGGCTCGGCCGCGTCGGCAGTCGTCGCCCATGGATCTCGAGCCACTCGCTGCCGAGCGGCGGCGCGACGCACGGCGTCGCCGGCGCGATCAGGACGTCGACCTCGCGCAGGATCTCGGCGACGCGCAGGGCGAACCAGCGGCGCAGGCGCTGCGCCTGAACGACCCACGCCGCCGGCAGCAGCGCGCCGGCGAGGAAGCGGTCGCGCGAGAGCGGCTCGAAGTCGGCGGCGCGCGTGCGCAGGTCGGCGAGGTGGAGCGCGGCCCCTTCGGCGTTGGTGATGAGAAATGCCGCCGCGCGGGCGCGCTCGACCTGCGGCAGCTCGACCTCGCGATGCGCGCCGAGCGCGGCGGCGACGCGGTCCACGGCGGCCCGCGCCGAGCCGTCGGCGAGGTCGCGGAACCAGCCGCCGAGGACGGCGATGCGCAGGCCGTCGACCGGCGCGGCGAGGGTCGCCGCCGTCGCCTCGATGCCGCGCTCGACGCACGCCGGATCGGCGCGGTCGACGCCTTGGATCGCGTCGTAGACGAGCGCGAGGTCGTGCGCCGAGCGAGCGAACGGGCCGAGATGGTCGAGGCTCGCGACGAACGGATAGCTGCCGTTCCTCGGCAGTCGGCCGTAGGTCGGCTTCAGGCCGAAGACGCCGCAGAGCGACGCCGGCACGCGGATCGAGCCGTTCGTGTCCGACCCCAGGCTGACCGGCACCTCGCCGGCAGCGACGGCGGCCGCCGAGCCGCCCGACGAGCCGCCGGCCACGCGGGCGAGGTCGTGCGGGTTGCGCGTCGCCCCGTCGTGCGAGTTCTCGGTCGTGAAGCCGTAGGCGTACTCGTCCATGTTGAGCGCGCCGACCAGGACGGCGCCGGCGCGCTCGAGGCGCGCGACGAGTGGCGCATCGAGCGCCGCGGGCGCCTTCTCGCGCTCGATCCTCGAGCCCGCGCGGGTCGTCAGGCCGGCGACGTCGAACAGGTTCTTGATCGCGAACGGAACGCCGGCGAGCGGCAGCGCCTCGCTCGCGCCCTCGCCGAGACGCGCGTCGAGCGCGACGGCACGTGCGCGGGCGCGCGCCGCGACGACGTCGGTGAACGCGTTGACCGCCGGCTCGACGGCGGCGATGCGCGCCAGGCTCGCCTCGACCATCGCCTCGGCACTCACCGTGCGCGCGTGCACCGCCTGGGCGATTGCGCCGGCCGAACCGGCGAGCAGCTCCGCCGCGCTCATGTCGAGGATCGGGGATCGTCGCCGGGCAGATCGTCGGGCGCGATCGGCGTGAACACCGGCGCCGCCTCGTCGGCCGGCGCGAGCGCGGCGCCGGCCACCGACTCGGCGAGACTGGCGGCGAGGGCGAAGTAGGCGACGACGCCCGGCCGGTGCGCCGGCGCGAGCGGCAAGTCGAGCGCGGCGGCGGCCGTGTCGACGTACGCCTCGATGCGTTGCGGGTCCATGCTGCCGAATCGCCGCCGACCCGTCAGCGCCGCACTTCGCGCTGGAAGATCGCGAGGCTCTTCTTCTTCGCGGCGACGAAGCTCGGCTCCGAGAGCGTCGCGACGGTGCGCGGACGCGCATCCGCGTAGGGCAGGATCTCGGCGACGCGCGTCGGCCGCTTGGTCAGCAGCAGCACCTGGTCCGCGAGGTAGACCGCCTCCTCGAGGTCGTGCGAGACGAGCAGCATCGTCGTCGCGGTCTGCATGAAGACCTCCTGCAGCTTTTCGCGGATGAAGAGCGTCATCTCGAAGTCGAGCGCCGAGAAGGGCTCATCGAGGAACAGCACCTCGGGGCCGGGCGCGAGCGCGCGCATGATCGACGCCGTCTGCTGCTGGCCGCCCGAGAGCTCGTACGGGTAGCGATGCAGGTCGAACTTGACGTCGAACGACGCGACCAGCTCGGCCATGCGCCGGTCGACCCCGGCCTTCGAGCGGCCCTCGAGCTTGAGCGGGTAGGCGATGTTGTCGATCGTCCGCATCCACGGGAACATCGCCTCGCGGTAGTTCTGGAAGACGTAGCCGATCTTGGTGTCGGCGAGCGACTTGCCGTCGAACAGGATCTGGCCGGCGTCGATCGGCACCAGCCCCGCGATCATGTTGATGAGGGTCGACTTGCCGCAGCCGTTCGGGCCGAACACCGAGACGATTCTGTGCTTCGGGATGTCGAGGTCGAAGTCCTCGTACAACGGCCAGCCGGCGAAGTATTTCGTCAGGCCGCGGATCGTGATGTGGGTGCCGGCCGGGCCCGGGACGAAGGCCGGCTTCGGCACGTCGACATGGACCGGGCCGTTGATGACGTTCTCGACGGTGG
>DATIDZ010000089.1:0-15173 GCA_035456045.1 Caldimonas sp. | reverse complement strand
GACGTGTCCGTGCTTCAGGACCATCGCGCGACCCCCAAGGTGCCGGAGCCCGTCTGATGAAGTTGCCGATCTACCTCGATTACTCCGCGACGACGCCGGTCGACCCGCGCGTCGCGCAGAAGATGATCACGTACCTGACCGACGACTTCGGCAATCCCGCGTCGCGGTCGCACTCGTTCGGATGGACGGCCGAGGCGGCGGTCGAGGAAGCGCGCGAGAACGTCGCGGCGCTCGTCGGCTGCGACCCGAAGGAGCTCGTGTGGACGTCGGGCGCGACGGAGTCGATCAACCTTGCGCTCAAGGGCGCCGCGCACTTCTACAAGGACAAGGGCAAGCACCTCGTCACGGTCAAGACGGAGCACAAGGCGACGCTCGACACGATGCGCGAGCTCGAGCGCGAGGGATACGAGGTCACGTACCTCGACGTCAAGCCCGACGGCCTGCTCGACCTCGACATGGTCGAGCGGACGCTGCGGCCCGACACGATCGTGGTCTCGGTGATGCTGGTCAACAACGAGATCGGCGTCATCCAGGACATCGAGGCCATCGGCAAGCTGTGCCGCGAGCGCGGCGTCATCTTCCATTGCGACGCGGCGCAGGCCACCGGCAAGACGCCCATCGACCTGAGCACGCTGCCGGTCGACCTGATGAGCCTGGCCTCGCACAAGACCTACGGGCCCAAGGGCATCGGCGCGCTGTTCGTGCGCCGCAAGCCGCGGGTGCGCATCGAGGCGCAGATGCACGGCGGCGGCCACGAGCGCGGCATGCGCTCGGGAACGCTGCCGACGCACCAGATCGTCGGCATGGGCGAGGCGTATCGCCTGGCGCGGCTCGAGATGGGCACCGAGATCGAGCGCATCCGCATGCTCCACAAGAAGCTGGTCGACGGCCTCTCCGGCATCGAGCAGACGTTCCTGAACGGTCACCCGACGCAGCGGGTCCCGCACAACGTCAACATGTCGTTCAACTACGTCGAGGGCGAGTCACTCATCATGGGCGTGAAGGGCATCGCCGTGTCGTCGGGATCGGCGTGCACGTCGGCGAGCCTGGAGCCGAGCTACGTGCTTCGCGCGCTGGGCCGCAGCGACGAACTCGCGCATTCGAGCCTGCGCATGACGATCGGCCGCTTCACGACCGAAGAAGAGATCGACTACGTCGTCTCGACGCTGAAGGATCGCGTGGCCAAGCTGCGCGAGCTGTCGCCGCTCTGGGACATGTACAAGGAAGGCGTCGATCTCAGCACCATTCAGTGGGCTGCCCATTGAGGCCGCCCCGATCCCGGGAGTAGAACCATGGCCTACAGCCAAAAAGTCGTAGAGCACTACGAGAATCCGCGCAACGTCGGCACGTTCGCCAAGGGCGACGACTCGGTCGGCACCGGCATGGTCGGCGCGCCCGCCTGCGGCGACGTCATGAAGCTGCAGATCAAGGTCAACCGCGAGACCGGGCTGATCGAGGACGCCAAGTTCAAGACCTACGGCTGTGGCTCGGCGATCGCGTCGAGCTCGCTCGTCACCGAGTGGGTCAAGGGCAAGTCGCTCGACGAGGCGCTGACGATCAAGAACACGCAGATCGCGAGCGAGCTCGCGCTGCCGCCGGTCAAGATCCATTGCTCCATCCTCGCCGAGGACGCCATCAAGGCCGCGGTGAGCGACTACAAGGCCAAGAACCCGGCGACGCAGGGCCAGGCGCACGACACCGCCATCGAGGCGGCCGGCTGACATGTCGGTGACCTTGACCGAGGCGGCAGCCCACCACGTCACGCGCTACCTCGGCAAGCGAGGAAAGGGTGTCGGCGTGCGGCTCGGCGTCAAGACCACGGGCTGCTCGGGCCTGGCCTACAAGCTCGAGTACGCCGACGACTTCGCCCCCGAGGACCACGTCTTCGAGGACCACGGCGTCAAGGTGATCGTCGACCCGAAGAGCCTGCCCTACATCGACGGCACGGAGCTCGATTTCGTCCGCGAGGGCCTGAACGAGGGCTTCAAGTTCCTCAACCCGCGCGAGAAAGACCGCTGCGGGTGCGGAGAGTCGTTCCGCGTCTAATTGGACGCCGTGCTGAATCAAAGCGGGCCCGCTGCGCGGGCCCTTCTCATTTGTATGAACCTCGCCGCTGACGATTTCACGCTGTTCGGCTTGCCTCGCCGGTTCGCGCTCGACCGCGACGAGCTCGACCAGCGCCGGCGCGCGCTGCAGCGGGAGGTGCACCCCGACCGGTTCGCCGGTGCCGACGCGGCGGCGCGGCGCGCGGCGATGCAGTCGGCGGTGCGTGTCAACGAGGCCTATGCCCGGCTCGCCGATCCGCTCAAGCGCGCCGCGTACTTGTGCGAGCTGGCGGGAACGCCGATCCGGGCCGAAGACAACACGGCGATGCCGATGGCGTTCCTTCACGAGCAGATGGCGTGGCGCGAGTCGCTCGACGATGCCGGCTCGCGCGAGGAGGTCGACGCCGTCGCGCGCGAGCTCGCCGATGCCCGGCGCGTCGCGTACGGACGCCTCGCGAGCGCCATCGACGAGCGCGAGGACTTCGCCGCTGCCGCGCAGGAGGTGAGGGCGCTGATGTTCATCGAGCGCTTCGCCACCGACGTTGACGATCGCCTCGTCGCCCTCGAGGGCTGAGGCGTGGCGCTCCTCCAGATCTCCGAACCCGGCGAGTCGCCCGACCCGCACGCGCGACGCCACGCCGTCGGCATCGACCTCGGCACGACGCATTCGCTCGTCGCCGCAGTGCGCAGCGGCGTCGCCGAGTGCCTTCCCGACCGCGACGGCGAGGTGATCCTGCCGTCGGCCGTTCGCTACTTCGCCGACGGCGCGGCGCGCGTCGGCCGCGAGGCACTGGCCGGCGCGGTGAGCGATCCGACCAACACGATCGTCTCGGTCAAGCGCCTCATGGGACGCGGCCTGGCCGACGTCTCGAAGGCCGGCCGGCTGGCGTACGACTTCGTCGAGGCGGACGAGGGCATGGTCCGCGTGCGGACGGCGGCGGGAGTCAAGTCGCCGGTCGAGGTCTCGGCCGAGATCCTGGCGACGTTGCGCCAGCGCGCCGAGGACACGTTCGAGGCCGACCTGTACGGCGCCGTCATCACCGTGCCGGCCTACTTCGACGACGCCCAGCGGCAGGCGACCAAGGATGCCGCCGAGCTCGCCGGCCTCGAGGTCCTGCGCCTGATCAGCGAGCCGACGGCGGCGGCGATCGCGTACGGGCTCGACAATGGCAGCGAGGGCCTGTTCGCGGTCTACGACTTCGGCGGCGGCACGTTCGACATCTCGCTGCTGCGCATGACGCGCGGCGTGTTCGAGGTCATCGCGACCGGCGGCGACTCGGCGCTCGGCGGCGACGACATCGACGCGGCCCTCGCCGGTTGGGCGCTGGCCCGTGCCGGCGTCGTCGCCGCGAACGCCGGCGACCGTCGCGCCGCAGCCATGGCCGCGCGCGCTGCAAAGGAGGCGCTGTCGAGCGCCGACCGGGCGGTCTTCGGCTGCATGATCGCGGGTGCCAGCGTCGAGCAGTCGATCGATCGAGCCGACCTCGAGGCGATCGCCCGGCCCTTCGTCGATCGCACGATCGCCGCGGTGCGCCAGGCCGTGCGCGACGCCAAGGTCGACCGGTCGGCGATCGACGGGATCGTGCTCGTCGGCGGCTCGACGCGGATGCCGCTCGTCCGCCGCGCCGTGCGCGAGTTCTTCGGCCGCGAGCCCCTGACCAATCTCGACCCGGACCAGGTCGTCGCGCTCGGCGCAGCGCGCCAGGCCGATGCCCTCGCCGGCAACCCCGGCGCAGGCGACCTGCTGCTCCTCGACGTCGTCCCGCTCTCGCTCGGCATCGAGACGATGGGCGGGCTCGTCGAAAGGATCATCGAGCGCAACAGCCCGATCCCGACGGCGCGCGCCCAGACCTTCACCACCTTCCAGGATGGCCAGACCGCGATGTCGATCCACGTCGTGCAGGGCGAGCGCGATCTCGTCGCCGACTGCCGCTCGCTCGCGCGCTTCGAGCTGCGCGGGATCCCGCCGATGGTCGCGGGCGCGGCGCGCATCCGGGTCGCCTTCACGATCGATGCCGACGGCCTGCTGAGCGTCGAGGCCCGCGAGGAGACGTCGGGCGTCGAGGCGTCGGTGACGGTCAAGCCGAGCTACGGTCTGTCGGACGAGGAAGTGACTCGCATGCTCGGCGAAGGCTTCGGCCACGCCGAGGACGACATGGCGGCGCGTGCGCTGCGCGAGGCCGAGGTCGATGCCGACCGCCTGCTCGCCGCGATCCGATCGGCGCTCGCGGCCGATGGCGAACTGCTGTCGGCGGATGAGCACGCGTCGATCGAGGCGGCCGCCGACCGGCTGCGTGCGGTGCGCGATTCGAGCGATCGCGCGGCGATCGAGCGCTCCATCAGGGCGCTCTCCGACGCGACCGAAGCGTTCGCCGCGGAGCGGATGAACCGCGGCATCCGGCGCGCACTCGCCGGCCGGCGACTCGAGGACCTCTGAGCATGCCGAAGATCAAGGTTCTTCCTCATCCCGAGTACTGCCCCGAAGGCCGCTCGATCGACGCCAATCCTGGCGAATCGATCTGCGAGGCGCTACTCGAGAACGGCATCCCGATCGAGCATGCGTGCGAGATGAGTTGTGCCTGCACGACATGCCACGTCGTCGTCCGTGAGGGTTATCCCTCACTCGGCGAGCCGGACGAAAGCGAAGAGGACCTGCTCGACCGCGCCTGGGGGCTAGAGCCGACGTCGCGGCTCTCCTGCCAGGCGATCCTGGCGCGCCAGGACGTGACGGTCGAGATCCCGAAGTACTCGATCAACCACGCCAAGGAAAAGCACTGAAGGGCGGCGATCGGCCGCAGGCGCGTCGAGCAGCGTCAGCGACGCTCGTGAGTCGAGTTCATCGCCCGGCGCAGCCAGCCGAGCGGGCTGATCGAGTCGAAGAACGAATCGGGCACCGTGGTGTCGCGCTCGGCGATGACCGCGCGGCCATCGAGCATCTCGACGAAGGCGCGGATCTCGGACTTCTTCAGCCCGCTGACCTCGACCAGCTTGGCCAGGCTCATGAAGCGCTGCGACATCTCGCTCAGCGCGCGGCGGTGCGCCGTTCGCCGATATTCGGCCGGAAGCTCGGGCCAAGCGAGAAGACGGTACTCTTTCATCGAGGGAGCGGCGGCTGGTGAATCGCACCGGAGGAACCAGCGCGGAGGTGGAGCCTAACCGTGCTGCGCCGGGCCAGAAAGCATTCTTTGCAAGGGCTTCGTGATATTTGCAACGGTCGGCGCGAGGTGGCCTCTGGACGGTCGTCGCGATATCAGGCACCAAAGGCGCTTCGATGGCGCTCAGGAGGCGACTTGATGAAGGGCCCGCTGGACCTCGGACTGCCAGGGCAACGCGTGGACCAGCTGGTGCAGGCGGACCGCCACCTCCAGGTTGGTGAGGGCCTCGCCTTGGTCGTCGAGCAGCTTGAGGTTGGTGACCAGACCGAGCGGGTCAGACATCGCGACGACTCCGGGCATCAACCGAACCCAGTCCCAGGCGACTCCGGCCGAGTGGTCCTCGCTCTCGTCTCCCCACAGCGTCTGGCCGGTGCACAGGCTGCTTTCGTCGCCCAAGCTCAGCACTCGCGTGCCGAGGTGGGTGAGATGCAACTGAGGCGCTCGGCTGGCCTGCCACAATATGGGTGGCCAGGCACAGACAATCCAAGCGGGAGTCATGGTGGTAGGCAAGTTGATGGTGAACTCCTCGTCGAGCGATCAGTCGCTGCAGTGTGGCAAGGCCCAGCGAGCTTGCAAACTGTCAGAGTTGTCAGGGTAGTGCGGTGCACGTCCGGTGCTCCGCGTGAGCAGCCGCCGAGGCTGACGCGTCATGCTTGAGAGTGGATTCACGTCGGTGCTGGCGGTGCGCAACCGGTCCGAGCTTCAGGACCAGGTCGTGGCATTCACCAAGCGGCTGGGCTTCGAGACGGTCTCGGCGACGGTCGTCATTGATCACCTGCTCGGCGAGGCCGAGTTCATCACGATCGACAACACCCCTCGCGCCTATCGCGAGTCGTTCCAGGACCGCCAGAACTGGCGCCGCGATCCGGTGGCGCAGCACTGCAAGCGCCAGAGCATGCCGATCATCTGGGGCCAGTCGACCTACGCGGAGCAGGGCCTCGGCGAGATGTGGGAGCACCAGGCGCGCTTCGGCTACCGCAACGGCATCGCGATGGCGCTGCACATGCCCGAAGGGCGCCACTTCTTCTTCGGCGTCGATCGCGACAAGCCGGTCCCGCCCAACACGGGTGAACTGACGCGCATCGTCGCCGACCTGCAGTTGTTCGCCGTGCACGCGCAGGATGCCGCGATGCGCATCCTGACGCCGTCGCTGGTGTCCGGCGACCGTCCGTCCCTGACGCCGCGCGAGCTGGAGGCGCTGCGGTGGACGATGGACGGCAAGACCGCCTGGGAGGTCGCCAACGTCCTGGGCATCAGCGAGCGGACGGCCGTGCTTCACATCAACAATGCGATGCACAAGCTCGACTGCGTGAACAAGCACCAGGCCGTCCTGAAAGCGCTTCGGCTGGGGCTGATCAAGTAGCGCCGACAGGCCCGAAGGCGCGCGTCGGCGCCGACCAGGCAGCTTCCTGCCACACCCGTGATGAACCGCACACTGTAAAACTTGACAGTTCCGGAAAGACGCGTTCGCTGTTCGAATGACGCCGCGCCAACGAGGCGTAGGGTCTTCGAGGAGCACACATGTTTCAAGTTCAATCGCCGGCGCAGCCGACGGCCACGCCTTCGCAAGTCGACACGCTGATCGTCGAGCTCGATGACGAGCAACTCGCGATCGTCAGCGGCGGCATGATTCCCGTCGGCGGTTGGGGGGCGGAGTCCACCGCGATTCCGGTCGGGGGCTGGTAAGGCGCAGAAGTCAGACCGAGGCCGGCGCATCGCGAGCGGCCTCTTCTCCAGCGCTTCGGTCCGATGATGATCTGCGCCTGCGAGGCGCAGTCCCTGTGGCGTTCACCGCTTAACATGCCACCGGCTTTGCTCTTGCCGGCGACAGGCTCCGGCGCTTCGGATGAACGTGCTGGGGATCGAGACCTCGTGCGACGAGACCGGCGTCGCCCTCGTGGCGAGCGCCGCGGACGGCCTGCCTCGCGTGGCCGCCGACCAGCTGCACAGCCAGGTCGAGTTGCACGCGGCCTACGGCGGCGTCGTCCCTGAGCTCGCGTCGCGGGATCACATCCGGCGCGTTCTTCCCCTTCTCGAACGCGCTCTGGCGCAGGCCGGAGCGGACCGGTCCGACATCGACCTCGTGGCGTACACGCGCGGCCCCGGATTGGCCGGTGCGCTCCTCGTCGGCGCCGGAACGGCGTGCTCGCTGGCCGCGTCGCTCGGCCGCCCGGCCGTCGGCATCCATCACCTCGAAGGCCACCTTCTCTCGCCCTTCCTCTCTTCCGATGCGCCGACCTTCCCCTTCGTGGCGCTCCTGGTCTCGGGCGGCCACACGCAACTGCTCCATGTCGCCGACGTCGGGCGCTACACCCTCCTCGGCGACACGATCGACGACGCCGCGGGCGAGGCGTTCGACAAGTCGGCGAAGCTGCTCGGCCTCGGCTACCCCGGGGGACCGGCGCTGGCGCGGCTCGCCGAGTTCGGCGACCCCGAGGCGTTCGCGTTGCCTCGGCCGCTCCTGCAGCGCGACTCGCTCGACTTCTCGTTCGCCGGACTCAAGACGGCGGTGCGCACGCATGCGGCGCGCCTCGACTCGACCTGCGAGCAGGCGCGAGCCGACCTCGCGGCGTCGACGCAGGCGGCGATCGTCGACGTGCTCGCGCGCAAATCGATGGCGGCGCTTGCAAGGGCGGACTGCAACCGCCTCGTCGTGGCCGGTGGCGTAGGTGCCAACGCGGCGCTGAGAGCACGGCTGGTTGCAGAGTGCGACAAGCGCCAGGCCCGCGTTCACTTTCCGGAGCTCGCGCTCTGCACCGACAACGGCGCGATGATCGCGCTCGCCGCGGCAATGCGTTGGCAGCGCGGCATCGCCGACCTCTCGACCGACTACGCCTTCGACGTTCGGCCGCGTTGGCCGCTCGTCGTCGCCTGACCGCCATGTTCCGCTTCCTGCTCGAGCCCGCTTTGCGTCGGCATCGACCCCGCCCATGAGACCACTGATCGACGGACTGCCGGCTTCGAAGATCCGCGAGGTCGCGAATGCAGCGATGGGCCGCGGCGACGTGCTGGCCTTCTGGTTCGGCGAGAGCGACGAGCCGACGCCGCAATTCATCGGCGACGCGGCGGCACGTTCGATCGCCGCAGGCGAGACGTTCTATTCGCACAACCTCGGCCTCGGCGAGCTGCGCGAGGCCATTGCCGGCTACGTGAGCTCGCTGCATCCGGCGGTCGACAGTGCGCGGATCGCCGTGACGTCGTCGGGCGTGAGCGCGCTGATGCTGGCCATGCAGTCCCTGGTCGGCAGCGGCGACGAGGTCGTCGCCGTGGTGCCGGTCTGGCCCAACCTCACCGCGCAGCCGGCGATCCTGGGCGCGCACGTCGTCCGCTTCCCGCTGCAAGCGGCCGAGGACGGCGCATGGCGGCTCGACGTCGAGGCGCTCAAGCAGGCAGTGACGGATCGCACGCGGGTGCTCCTCGTCAACTCGCCCAACAACCCGACGGGGTGGACGCTGACGCGCGCGGAGCAGCAAGCGCTGCTCGCGCACTGCCGTTCGACCGGCACCTGGATCGTCGCCGACGAGGTCTACGAGCGGATCTTCTTCGCCGGCGCGAGCGAGGGCGCGGCGTGCGCCCCGAGCTTCCTCGACATCGCCGACGCCGACGATCGCCTCGTCGTCATCCACAGCTTCTCGAAGAGCTTCCTGATGACCGGCTGGCGCCTCGGCTGGCTCGTGCTGCCGAGCGGCATGGCGCCTGCGCTCGCCAAGCTCATCGAGTTCAACACGTCTTGCGCGCCGGTGTTCGTCCAGCGCGCCGGCCTTGCCGCGCTTGCGCATGCCGACGCCTTCGTTCCCGGCCTGGTCGAGCGGCTGAAGACCTGCCGCGACACCTTGCTGCCGCTCCTGCAGTCGCTGCCGGGCGTGCAGGTGGCAACCCCGCCGGGCGGCCTGTACGCGTTCTTCCGCGCCCCCGGCAGCGACGACTCGCTGGCGTTCGCCAAGCGACTCGTCGAAGGCGCCGGCGTCGGCCTCGCGCCGGGCGCGGCGTTCGGCGCCGAAGGCGAGGGCTGGCTGCGCTGGTGCTTCGCCTCGCACGACCCCCGTCGGCTCGTGGACGGCGCCGAGCGGCTAGCCACGTTCCTCGCGCTATAATTTCCGGTCTTGCTGGCCCTCAGCGAGTCCTGCACGACGCCGGTCGGTTTCACCGGCGATCGCAAGTCGACACCCGAAACCGCAGCACCGCTCGATTGCCGGCGCTCGGTTTCACACGAGGAAACGAGATGCCCGCCACCACCGAACACAAGGCCGAGATCGTCAAGGCGCACGCGCGTGCCGCCAACGACACCGGATCGACCGAGGTGCAAGTCGCCTTGCTGACCGACCGGATCAACGAGCTCACGCCGCACTTCAAGACCCACCTCAAAGACCACCACGGCCGCCGCGGCCTGCTGAAGATGGTCAACCGCAGGAAGAGCCTGCTGGCTTACCTCAAAGACACCGACGCCGATCGTTATACGGCGTTGATCCAGAAGCTCGGCCTTCGCAAGTAGGTGAAGGCCGCCGCCCGCAGCCGACTGGACTCGACCGGTGGCGCGCGGGCATGTGGGACGCAGCGGCCAATCGGCGTCGCCGTGTCATTCCACCGATGTTCGCCACGCTTCGGGCGAGCAGCATTGGAATGGCATTGCGCCAGGCCTCTGATCCCGGGTGTCGGCGCCGCCCGAATGGCGCCCGTCACGAATCGGAGTAACAGCACATGAGCATCTTCAACAAGGTCACCAAGACGTTCCAGTGGGGCCAGCAGACGGTCACGATGGAGACCGGCGAGATCGCTCGCCAGTCGGGCGGCGCGGTCGTCGTCTCGATCGAGGACACGGTCGTCCTCGCCACCGTCGTCGCCAAAAAGGAGGCCAAGCCGGGCCAGGACTTCTTCCCGCTGACGGTCGACTACATCGAGAAGACCTACGCCGCCGGCAAGATCCCGGGCAGCTTCTTCAAGCGCGAAGGCCGCCCGAGCGAGCTCGAGACGCTGACCTCGCGCCTGATCGACCGGCCGCTCCGGCCGCTCTTTCCCGAGGGCTTCTACAACGAGGTGCAGGTCGTCATCCACGTCCTGTCGCTCAACCCCGAGATCGCCGCCGACATCCCGTCGCTGATCGGCGCGAGCGCGGCGCTGGCGATCTCCGGCATTCCGTTCAACGGCCCGATCGGCGCGGCGCGCGTCGGCTACATCGGCGGGCAGTACGTGCTCAACCCGACCAAGGCGCAGATGGCCGAGACGCAGATGGACCTGATCGTCGCCGGCACGCAGGCCGCGGTGCTGATGGTCGAGTCGGAAGCCAAGCAGCTGACCGAGGAAGTCATGCTCGGCGGCGTCGTCTTCGGCCACGAGCAGGGCAACGTCGCGATCGCCGCGATCAACGAGCTGGTGCGCGACGCGGGCAAGCCGATGTGGGACTGGAAGCCCGCCGCCAAGGACGAGGCGTTCATCTCGCAGGTCGGCGCGCTCGCCGAGCAGAAGCTGCGCGACGCCTATCAGATCCGCTCGAAGCAGGCGCGCACGCAGGCCACCCGTGACGTCACCACGGCGACCGTCGCCGCGCTGTCGGAAGGCGGCGCCGCCGTCGACAAGGTCAAGCTCGACAACATCCTGTTCGACATCGAGGCGAAGATCGTACGCAGCCAGATCCTGTCGGGCGAGCCGCGCATCGACGGCCGCGACACCCGCACCGTGCGGCCGATCGAGATCCGCACCAGCCTCTTGCCGCGTGTCCACGGCTCGGCGCTCTTCACGCGCGGCGAGACGCAGGCGCTGGTCGCCGCGACGCTCGGCACCGACCGCGACTCGCAGCGCATCGACGCGCTCGCCGGCGAGTACAGCGAGCACTTCATGCTCCACTACAACATGCCCCCGTTCGCGACCGGCGAGACCGGCCGCGTCGGCTCGCCGAAGCGGCGCGAGATCGGCCACGGCCGGCTCGCCAAGCGCGCGCTCGTCGCCGTGCTGCCCGATCGCGGCGAGTTCCCGTACTCGATGCGAATCGTCTCCGAGATCACCGAGTCGAACGGCTCGTCGTCGATGGCTTCGGTGTGCGGCGGCTGCCTCGCGCTGATGGACGCCGGCGTGCCGCTCAAGGCGCACGTCGCCGGCATCGCCATGGGCCTCATCAAGGAAGGCAACCGCTTCGCCGTCCTGACCGACATCCTCGGCGACGAGGATCACCTCGGCGACATGGACTTCAAGGTCGCCGGCACGACGACCGGCGTCACCGCGCTGCAGATGGACATCAAGATCCAGGGCATCACCAAGGAGATCATGCAGGTCGCCCTGGCGCAGGCCAAGGAAGCGCGCCTGCACATCCTCGGCAAGATGCAGGAGGCGGTGGGCGGCGCCAAGCAGGAGGTGTCGCAGTTCGCGCCGCGGCTGTACACGATGAAGATCAACCCGGAGAAGATCCGCGACGTCATCGGCAAGGGCGGCTCGACGATCCGCGCGCTGACCGAGGAGACGGGCTGCACGATCGACATCGGCGAGGACGGCACGATCACGATCGCGTCGACCGACGCCGACAAGGCGGCGCACGCGAAGAAGCGCATCGAGGAGATCACGGCGGAAGTCGAAGTGGGCAAGGTCTACGAGGGCCCGATCACCAAGATCCTCGACTTCGGCGCGCTCGTGAACCTGCTGCCGGGCAAGGACGGCCTGCTGCACATCAGCCAGATCGCGCACCAGCGCGTCGAGAAGGTCACCGACTTCCTGCAGGAGGGCCAGGTCGTTCGCGTCAAGGTCCTCGAGACGGACGAGAAGGGCCGCGTCAAGCTGTCGATGAAGGCGCTGCTCGACCGCGACACGCCGCCGCGCGAGATCGCGGCGCCTGTCTCTCACGAGTGACGCGGACGGCGCCGACGTGAGAGCGATCGAGATCACGGCACCCGGCAAGCCCGAGGTGCTGCGCGAGACCGAGCGACCGACGCCGTCGTTCGGCGCCGGCGAGGCGCTGATCCGCGTCGCCGCGTCGGGCGTCAACCGCCCCGACGTGCTGCAGCGAAAGGGCCTCTATCCGGTGCCGCCGGGCGCTTCCGACATCCCCGGTCTGGAGGTGGCGGGAACGATCGTCGACGGCGATCGCGACGCGCTCGCGGCCGCGGGCCTCGGCGTCGGCGCGCGCGTCTGCGCGCTCGTCGCCGGCGGGGGCTACGCCGAGCTCTGCGTCGCGCCGGTGGGCCAGTGCCTGCCGAGCCCGGCCAAGCTGAGCGACGTCGAGGCCGCGAGCCTGCCGGAGACGTTCTTCACCGTCTGGTCGAACGTGTTCGACCGCGCCCGGCTCCAGCCCGGCGAGACGCTGCTCGTCCACGGCGGCTCGAGCGGCATCGGCGTCACGGCGGTCCAGATGGCCAAGGCCTGGGGCGCGACCGTGCTGACGACGGTCGGCTCGGCCGACAAGGCCGCGGCCTGCCGCGCGCTCGGCGCCGATCACGCGATCGACTACAAGACGCAGGACTTCGTCGCCGAAGTGCTGCGCCTGACCGACGGCAAGGGCACCGACGTCGTCCTCGACATGGTCGCGGGCGACTACGTCGGCCGCGACGTCAAGTGCCTCGCCGAAGACGGCCGCATCGTCATCATCGCGGTGCAGGGCGGGACGCAATCGACCGTCGACGCGAGCCTCGTGCTGCGTCGCCGCCTGGTCATCACGGGCTCCACGCTGCGGCCGCGCCCGGTGGCATTCAAGGCGAAGATCGCCGACGCGCTGCGCAAGACGGCCTGGCCGTGGCTCGAGTCCGGCGTCGTCAAGCCCGTGATCCATCAGGTCTTCCCGGCCGCGCAGGCCGCCCAGGCGCACGCGCTCATGGAAACGAACCAGCACATCGGCAAGCTGGTGCTGACGTGGTGAGCGAGGCACCTGCGTCGTCGCGCGGCAGCCGGCGTCGTCCGCTCGTCGTCGGCAACTGGAAGATGAACGGCAGCGCGGCGAGCAACGAAGCGCTGCTCGCGGCGCTCAAGGCGGCGTCGCTCGGCGATGCCGAGGTCTCGGTCTGCGTCCCGGCGGTCTACCTCCACGACGTCGCCGAGACGCTGCACGGCGGCGCGGTCCGCTGGGGCGCGCAGGACTGCTCGAGCCACGATTCCGGCGCCTACACAGGCGAGATTTCGGCAGCGATGCTCGCCGAGTTCGGCTGCTGCCACGTCATCGTCGGCCACTCGGAGCGGCGCGCGCTGCACGGCGAGAGCGATGCCCTCGTCGCGCAGAAGGCGGCGGCGGCGCTCAAGCACGGCCTCGTGCCGATCGTCTGCGTCGGCGAGACGCTGGCCGAGCGCGAGGCCGGGCAGACCGAGGCGGTGGTGGGTCGCCAGCTCGGCGCGGCGATCGCCCTGCTCGACAAGCGCATCGACGGCGTCGTCATCGCCTACGAGCCGGTCTGGGCGATCGGCACCGGCAAGACCGCATCGCCCGCCGAGGCGCAAGCGGTCCACGCTTTCCTGCGCAGCGCGCTCGCCACGGCGGGCGCCGCCAGCGGGTCGCTGCGCATCCTGTACGGCGGCAGCGTCAAGCCCGACAACGCGGCGCAGCTGTTCGCCGAGCCCGACATCGACGGCGGCCTGATCGGCGGCGCGTCGCTGAAGGCGGCCGACTTCATCGCCATCTGCCGCGCCGCGGGCTGATCCGCGCGCCGCAAACCAAGACCAAGAAAGTCGCATCGCATGAACATCGTCATGAACCTCGTGCTGGCCCTGCAGATCCTGACCGCGCTGGTCATGATCGGCCTGGTGCTCATCCAGCACGGCAAGGGCGCCGACATGGGCGCGTCGTTCGGCAGCGGCGCGTCGGGGAGCCTGTTCGGCGCGACCGGCAGCGCCAACTTCCTGTCGCGCTCGACGGCGGTGTGCGCCCTGGTGTTCTTCGTCGCGACGCTCTTCCTGGCCTACAGCGCCAACGACCGGCCGAAGGCGACGACGGGCAGCGTTCTCGACCGTCCCGCGGCAAGCGCACCCGCCGCAGCGACGGCGACGTCGGGCGCCGCGGCGATTCCCGGCGTCGCGAGCGGCCCGGCCGTCGCGCCGGCGCCCGCTCCGATCGCGGCGCCGAAGGCGCCGGTCGGTGCGTCCGGAGCCGCCGCGATTCCGCAGAAGTAGAGCGCGCTCAGCTAGAATTCCTGGTTGCCCGGCGAGCCATTCCTCACGCCAGCCGGGCGGCAAATCGAGTGCCGCCGACGTGGTGAAATTGGTAGACACGCTATCTTGAGGGGGTAGTGGCGAAAGCTGTGCGAGTTCGAGTCTCGCCGTCGGCACCATCTCAATGACGCTCGATCCCTACCTTCCCGTCATCCTCTTCATCCTGATCGGGGTGGCGGTCGGCGTCGCGCCGCAGGTGCTGGGCTTCCTGCTCGGCCCGCGCCGCCCGGACCAGGCGAAGAACTCGCCGTACGAGTGCGGCTTCGAGGCGTTCGAGGACGCGCGGATGAAGTTCGACGTCCGCTATTACCTGGTGGCGATCCTCTTCATCCTGTTCGACCTCGAGATCGCTTTCCTCTTCCCGTGGGCAGTCGCGTTGCGCGAGATCGGCCCGGCCGGTTTCTGGGCGATGATGATCTTCCTGCTCATCCTCGTCGTCGGCTTCGCCTACGAGTGGAAAAAGGGAGCGCTCGATTGGGAATGACGATGGTGCCCCCGTCTCTCGAACCATGAGCCTCGACGGTGTCCTCAAGGAAGGCTTCGTCGCGACGAGCCTCGATTCGGTCATCAACTGGTCGAAGACCGGCTCGCTCTGGCCGATGACCTTCGGCCTCGCGTGCTGCGCGGTCGAGATGATGCACGCTGGCGCCGCGCGCTACGACATCGACCGTTTCGGCATGCTGTTCAGGCCGAGCCCGCGCCAGAGCGACCTGATGATCGTCGCCGGCACGCTGTGCAACAAGATGGCACCGGCGCTGCGCAAGGTCTACGACCAGATGGCCGAGCCGCGCTGGGTGCTCTCGATGGGCTCGTGCGCCAACGGCGGCGGGTACTACCACTACAGCTACTCGGTCGT
>DATIDZ010000088.1:0-7370 GCA_035456045.1 Caldimonas sp. | reverse complement strand
ACAACTTCGTGAATGCCGGATGGGAGATCGGTGCGCAAGCCACCGCGGCGGCGAAGGGCGGGCGACGAGGCCAGCCTGGCCCCCGAGCCGACGGCCAAGGGCACGAAGCACTACAAGGACACCGACCTCAACTGACCGACGTTCCCCTTCGGGTCCGCGGCATCTAGCCTGCTGCGACCAGTTGCTTCAGGTCGGCGGCGAACTTCTTCGTGTCGCCGCCGTACGGCACGTAGAGCCGGACCCGTCCTGCCGGGTCGAAGACGAACGACGCGGCGCTGTGGTCCATGGTGTAGGCGCCGCCGTTGCGGCCCGGCGCCTTGGCATAGAAGACCTTGAATTCCTTCGCCGCGGCGGCGGTCTGCTCGGGCGTGCCGCGCAGGGCGACGACGCCGGGGCCGAAGTTGGCGACGTAGCTCTTGAGGATCTCCGCGGTGTCGCGCTCGGGGTCGATCGTGACGAAGACCGTCTGCAGCTTGTCGCCGTCGGGGCCGAGGAGCTTCCTGATCTGGACCAGCTCGGCCATCGTCGTCGGGCAGACGTCGGGGCACTGGGTGTAGCCGAAGAAGACCACCGTGACCTTGCCCTTCCAGTCGGCCAGGCTGCGCGGCTTGCCGTCGGCGTCGGGCAGCTCCAGCCTGCGCGCGAACTCGGCGCCCGTGATGTCGGTGAAGTGGAAGGTCGGCCCCCCGTCGCGGCCGGTGAGGCGATCGCATCCCGACAGCGCCGCCGCGGCGGCGAGCCCGAAGGCGAACCTGCGCCGCGAAGTCGTCACGCGAGCAGCGGCCACAGGTAGTGGTCGACCAGCAGTGCGGCGAAGAGCAGCGTCAGGTGGACGATGGAGAAGCGGAACGTCTTTCTCGCCAGCGCATCGGAGTAGCCGCGCCAGAGCAGCCAGCCGTAGCCGCTGAACATCACGCCGAGGACGATGGCCGCGGCGAGGTAGACGGGCCCGCTCATGCCGGCGACGAAGGGCAGCAGCGTCGCCGCGAAGAGCACGAGCGTGTAGAGCAGGACGTGCAGGCGCGTGAACTCCGAGCCGTGGGTCACCGGCAGCATCGGCAGTCCTGCGCGCCGGTAGTCCTCGGCGCGGTAGAGCGCGAGCGCCCAGAAGTGCGGCGGCGTCCACAGGAAGATGATCAGGCAGAGGATCAGCGCCTCGGGCCCGACGTCACCGCGGATCGCGGCCCAGCCGAGCACCGGCGGCATCGCCCCCGACGCGCCGCCGATGACGATGTTCTGCGGCGTCAGCGGCTTGAGCAGCACGGTGTAGACGACGGCATAGCCGATGAAGGTGGCGAGGGTCAGCCACATCGTCAGCGGGTTGACCGCGAACCAGAGGATCGCGGCACCGGCACCGCCGAGCGCGGTCGAGAAGGCGAGCGCCTGGCCGGTCGTCAGCTCGCCGGTGGCGGTGGCACGCCAGGAGGTGCGCGCCATGCGCGCGTCGATCCGCTGCTCGACCAGGCAGTTGAACGCGGCGGCGGCGGCGGCGACGAGCCAGATGCCCGCGACCGCGGGAACGGCGACGCGCCAGTCGGGCAGGCCGGGCGTCGCGAGCAGCATGCCGATCAGCGCGCAGAAGACGATCAGCTGCACGACGCGCGGCTTGGTCAGCGCGTAGTACTGGCGCAGCTTGGCCGTCAGCGAGACGCTGCGGACGGCGACGGGCGCGAGAGTTTCCGACATCATCGATTCGATTCTATGAAGCGAGCGCGGGCGATCCACCCGCGTCGGTCTGGCGGGCCGCAACGCGCGGCTGCGCGCTTCGCACCCACAGCACGGTGAGGACGACGACCAGCGCGGCGGCGCCCGCCGTGTGAGCGACTGCCGCCGCGAGCGGCCAGCCGAGGAGAACGTTGCCCAGTCCGCTCGCCACCTGCCAGCCCACGAGTGCGAGCAAGGCGAGTGCCCAGGGCCTGGTCGCCGCTCCGGCGACATGGAGGCGCCAGGCGAACGCGGCGACGGCGAGAACGAGAACCAGTGCGCCGAGCCGGTGCGCCATGTGGATCGCGGTGAGCGCCGCGAACGGGAGGTAGCCGTCGCTGCCGCCGCCGAGCGGACGACGAAAGACGAAGCCTTCGGCCAGGTCCATGTCCGGCAACCAGGAGCCCTGGCAGGTCGGGAAGTCGCTGCAGGCGAGGACCGCGTAGTTGCTGCTGACCCACGCGCCGAGCGCGATCTGGACGAGGGTCATCAGCGCGACGACGACGAGGCCGGCACGCAGCCCCGCCGACAGGGCGAGCGGCCTCGGTGCATAGCGCTCGGCCTGGATCGCGAGCATCGCCAGCAGGCCGACACCGCCGAGCAGGTGCAGGCTGACGATCGCCGGATAGAGCCGCCAGGCGACGGTGAGCGCGCCGAACGCGCCCTGCACGCAGATCCACGCCAACGTCCACAGCGCCCAGCCCGAGCCGATGCGGCCGCCCGAACGCCGCGCTGCCCGCAGCGCCGACGCCGCGAGCACGACGACGAGAACGCCGATCGCCGTCGCCGCATAGCGGTGCAGCATCTCGATCCATGCCTTGCTCGTGGTGACGGCGCCCGTCGGCACGGCGGCCTCGGCCGCGGCGATGTGCGCGCTCGCGCCGATCGGGCTGGCGTGGCCGTAGCAGCCGGGCCAGTCGGGGCAGCCCAGGCCCGAGTCGCTCAAGCGCGTGAAGGCGCCGAGCAGGACGAGGTCGAAGCTGAGGAAGAGGACGAACCAGGCGAACGCCTGCAGGCGAAGCGCGGGCACATCGCCGCGCGCCCGGCGCCAGAACCACGCCAGCGGGACGAGCGCGACCGCCGTGCCCACGGCGAGCACCTCGAGCAGCGGCGCGAGGTCGACGGTCGCGGTCGCGGCGCTCATCGCCCGGGCCGGTCCCAGCCGGCGGACGCGCGCAGCAGCTTGTCGATGTCGCGCTTCAGGCGCGTCGGATCGGCGTCGACCGGGACCCGCATCATCCAGTCGCCGCGCGGATCGACGACGTACAGATGGTCCTCGAGCGCGTGCCCCGGCGCCGGCGCGAGCCACTGGCCGAGAGCGGAGCGGTCCGCCAGCAGGACGGTCGTCGGCGCGAACGCGCTGCGCGCACCGGCGGTCGCGGCCGCTGCGGCGAGCGTTTCCGGCCGCGGTGCCGCGCCGTCGTCGATCAGCCAGAGCTTGTCGACGCGTTCCTTCTCGGCGCCGAGCGCCTCGTGCAGCTGGCGCTGCAGCCAGAGGTGGCGCTCGCAGCGCGCATCGCAGGCCCCGCCCGCGACGACGACGATCAGCCATTGCCCCCGCAGCGAGAGCGGCGCGACCGCCCGGTGGTCGAGGTCGACGAGCGGGAGCGACGCCGGCAGCGCCCGCACCGGGACGATCAGCTCGCTGTAGTTCGTGCGCGCCTGCGGCCGCAGCACGAAATAGGTGAAGTACGACGCAATCACCGGAGCCGCGCACACGAGCAGCACGACGATCATCAGCCAGCGTCCGCGCTCGGTGCGACGCAGCGCGGCGTCATTCGTCGACGGCAGCGAGTGGACGCTGAAGTTGACGAGAAGCGCCGAGTCAGGGCTTGGCGGGGCGGATGAATCGATGCCAGACATAGAGGATGGCGATGCCGGCCGCGAGGGCGAACCACTGGAAGGCATAGCCGTAGTGCTTCTGCACGTCGGCCGCGGGCGCCGGCCAGTGGCGCAGCAGGCCGTCGGCCGTCGCGCCCGGGGCCTCCTGCTGCAGCACCGAGAGCGGCAGGAGCTCGAGCCGACTGTCTCGTGCGAACGAAGCGATGTCGAGATTCTGCCGGATCGGCCCGCTCGCAGCATCGGCGAACTCGAACAGCCGGGACGGCGCCGGGGCGACGATGCCCTCGACCGCGACGATGCCCTCGGGCGTGGCCAGCGGCGGCAGTTCGGTGCGCGACGTGAAGTGACGCGGCGCCCAGCCGCGCTGGACCAGGACGACGCCCGAACCGGGGTCCAGTGCGAGCGGCGTGATCACGAAGAAGCCGACCTTGCCGTCCATCTGCCGGTTGTCGAGGAAGACCGTTCGATCGGCGAGCCAGCGTCCGCGCAGGCTGACCCGGCGATGATGCTGCGCCTCGGCGGCAAGCGGCGACCGCGCCAGCGACGCGCCGTCGAGCGCGGGCTCGCGCGAGCGCGCCTCGAGGCTCGTCTGCAGCGCGATCTTCTGATGGGCGCGATCGAGCTGCCAGAAGCCGAGCCGCGCCGCCAGGCCGATGCTCGCCAGCGTCGCGAGCAGCACGACGGCGGCGCGCATGCGGCCCCGCTGCGCCGTCGGCTTCGAGGGCTCGGCGTCTGCGTTCACGAAGAGCCTGCCGCGATCACGTCGAAGAGGCCCGACCATAATCGTCGCCGATGAACATCCTGATCGGCGTCGCCTTCGCCGTCATCCTCGCGGCACTCGGCTGGGCCGGCGTCGCGATGCTGCGGGGCGGCCGCAAGGAGGGATCGAAGGGCGGCGACATGATGCGTGCGCTCGCGGTCCGCATCGCCGTCTCGGTCGTGCTCTTCGCCTGCATCGTCATCGCGTGGTCGCTCGGGTGGATCCACCCGACCGGCATCCCGCTCGGGCGCTGAACGACCGCGCGGACGAGGGGCGGCGTTATCGCCGCGCGCTCAAAGCCAGTAGACGACGATGTAGAGGCCGAGCCAGACCACGTCGACGAAGTGCCAATACCAGGCTGCGCCCTCGAAGCCGAAATGGCGCTCGGGCGTGAAGTGGCCGCGCATGATCCGGATCGTGATGAACAGCAGCATCAGCATGCCGATGAACACGTGGAAGCCGTGGAAGCCGGTCAGCATGAAGAACGTCGAGCCGTAGGCGCCCGAGCTCAGCTTCAGGTTGAGCTCGCTGTAGGCGTGCATGTACTCGTACGCCTGGAAGCCCAGGAACGTGATGCCGAGCAGCACCGTCAGCCACATGAAGACGATCGCGCGGGCGCGATGGTTCGCGATCAGCGCGTGGTGGGCGATCGTCACCGTCACGCCCGAGCTGAGCAGGATTGCGGTGTTGAGCGTCGGGATCGGCCACGGACCCATCGTCGCGAAGGGCTCGACGATGCCCGCGGGCGAGCCGGTGTAGCCGGGTGCGGCGCTCGGCCAGACCGCCTTGAAGTCGGGCCAGAGGAGCGCGTTGTCGAGGTCGCCGAGGTCCGGCAGCGCGTGCGCGCGCGCCCAGTAGAGCGCGCCGAAGAAGGCGCTGAAGAACATCACCTCGGAGAAGATGAACCAGCTCATGCTCCAGCGGAACGAGACGTCGATCCGCTTGCCGTACAGGCCGCCCTCGCTCTCGCCGATCGCCTGGCGGAACCATTGCTGCAGGACGAACGCCCAGACGATGAAACCGGCGAGGACGACCCAGGCGCCCCACGGCGTGCCGTTCACCCACTGGCTGGCGCCGAAGATGACGAGCAGCAGGCCGAAGGCAGCCGACGCCGGATGGCGCGACGGCGCGGGGACGAAGTAATAGGGCTGGGCGCCCGCCGGGGTCGTTGCCGACATGTTGTGTTCTCCTGCCTATTTCCGAAATCTTGACGGGCCGATCACGCGGCGACGCCGCTCTTGATCACCCAGTTGACGAGCGCGATCAGCGCGGCCACGAAGAGCGCCGCGACGACGACGCCGGCGACGACGAGATGAAGCGGGTTCAGCTCGCTCACGTCGCGCTCGAGGTCCTTGGACTTGCGCACGCCGAAGAACGACCAGACGACCGCCAGCAGCGTGCGCAGCAGCGAGGCCTTGCGGCGGCCGGCGTGAGCCACGGTGTCGCCGCCGGTCAAGACGCCACCTTCGCGGCAAGGTCAGGCGCGAGCGCGGACGGCTCGACGGGCGTCTTGCCGCCGACCTCGAAGAAGGTGTACGAGAGGGTGATCGTGCGGACGTCCTTCGGCAACTTGCGGTCGACGACGAACACGACCGGCCATTGCTTCGATTCGCCCGGCTTGAGGACGTGCTCGGTGAAGCAGAAGCACTCGAGCTTCTTGAAGTGCGCCATGGCGACGCTCGGCGCGTAGCTCGGAAACGCCTGTGCCGCCATGGTCCGGCTCTGGCGGTTGCGGAACTCGTACATCACGGTCGTCACTTCGCCCGGATGGACGTCGACCTTCGCCTGCGCCGGCTTGAAGTCCCAGGGGCCGCGCGAGTTGGCGTCGAACTCGATGGTCACGGTGCGCGTGAGGTCCACCTGGGAGTTCGCGACCGCGTCGACGCCTTGACCGCCCTGAACTTCGGCGCGCGCGAGCACGTTGACGCCGAGCGCCTCGCAGATCGTCCGGTAGATCGGCACCAGCGCGTAGCCGAAGCCGAACATCAGCACGGTGACGACGACGAGCTTGCCGACCATGCGCCGGTTGTCGGCGACGAGACCGCGCGCACGCGAGAGGGCGGACAAGGACATCGGCTAGCCGAAGAACGCGCTCTTGGCGATGAAGCCGAGGAAGAAGACGAGCGCGATCGACGCCAGCACCAGCGCCAGGCGCAGGTTGGTCTTCTTCTCGTGCTCGGACGCCATCGCGAGATGTCAGGCGGGAACCGCGGCCCCGCCGGTGGCGTGCGGCGCGTGCGAGTCCGCAGGCGGATGCGCGCCGATGATCTTGGTACCGGCGTTGTTGAGCATCGGCGGCGTCTCGAAAGTGTGGAACGGCGCCGGCGACGGCACTTCCCACTCGAGGCCCTCGGCGCCTTCCCACGGCTGCTGCGGCGCGGGCGCGCCGCGGCCGCGCAACATCGGCAGGACCACCGCAAAGAAGAAGTACACCTGCGACAGCCCGAACCCGAACGCGCCGATCGTCGCGATCATGTTGAAGTCGGTGAACTGCATCGGGTAGTCGGCGTAGCGGCGCGGCATGCCGGCCAGCCCGAGGAAGTGCATCGGGAAGAAGGTGATGTTGAAGAAGATCAGCGACGACCAGAAGTGGATCTTGCCGCGCGTCTCCTCGTACATCACGCCGGTCCACTTCGGACCCCAGTAGTAGACGCCGCCGAACATCGCGAAGAGCGACCCCGCGACGAGCACGTAGTGGAAGTGGGCGACGACGTAATAGGTGTCCTGCAGCTGGATGTCGATCGGCGCCATCGCCAGGATCAGGCCGGTGAAGCCGCCCATCGTGAACACGAAGATGAAGCCGACCGCCCAGAGCATCGGCGTCTCGAAGGTCATCGAGCCGCGCCACATCGTCGCGATCCAGTTGAATACCTTCACGCCGGTCGGCACCGCGATCAGCATCGTCGCGTACATGAAGAAGAGCTGTCCTGCGGCGGGCATGCCCACCGTGAACATGTGATGCGCCCAGACGAGGAAGGACAGGATCGCGATCGACGCCGTCGCGTAGACCATCGACGTGTAGCCGAACAGGCGCTTGCGGGCGAACGCCGGGATGATCGCGCTG